>NZ_LIRO01000123.1:0-23806 GCF_002742025.1 Limnothrix sp. PR1529 | reverse complement strand
GATATTTGCAAGTTGTACTCGGTCGCTATGGCTCAATCAGTCATTGGAGCTATGATTTACTGCCAGAAACTCTTGTTGCCTAGAATATGAAGTTTTGTGTTTAGATTCAACACTTCTGAGTTTTGATGTAAGTTAAATTACCATGAATGAAATTAATGGGGTTGTTGATTTCATGGGCAACGCCAGCCACCAGCACACCCAAGGCTGACATTTTCTCAGACTCAATTAGTTTGACTTGTAACTGCTTGAGATCCCTCAGCGCCACTTCTAGTTCACGAGTGCGATGCTCCAGATTGGCTTGGGATAGTTCAAAATCTCGAATAACAACTTTAAGGATACGTTCTCTCTCTTCACTCGCATCTTCCAGTTGTCGTCGATCGGCCTCTGAACGCTCTAATTTTTTCGTGAGAACTCGTACTTTCTTCTCTAGCTCTCGTAGCTTTTGCTGATCAGCATTGGCTTCCATAGGACTTTTATGCTGTGCCTAAAAGCAGAGTGACGAAAGTTTCTTGATGATAGTAATTAGAACCCCGTTGTTGAAGTGGTGCAAACTCGCCGTAGGTATAAAAGCCCGCGATCGGCATGACTTTGAGCAGCGCAGTTTTAACTAAATCATATTCTTCCTTGGCTCTTGTTCCCAACAGCCAACGACGACAGCAACAAGAAAAGATCAACACTGCTTCTGGTTCGGTTCCAGGATAATTGTCTAGGGCCATCTTGAAAGAAGTTTCAGAGGCAGCAATCACTTGATCTCGGCTAATTTCAGCCAACTGCACGATCGCGCCTTGGGGGATGTTTCCCAAAAAATTAATGCTGCCTGTTTCTAAGTCGCAGGTGTTGGGAACTCGGAGATAGCAACGATCGCTATCTCCTTCATAAACATAGAGAGGATGCTCTGCGGTAGGAGGGCGATCGCCCAAATATTTTTGGTAAAAGTTCAGCGCCGATTGACCATCAATTTCATACAACACTGTGTTGTGAGATTTGGTGACCGTGCTCTTAGAGCCAATGGGCTGCCAACCGCAACCAGTGCCATGGGAAAAGCGCAAATCTCCAGCAAAAATTAGAACCGGCAGAGCATCGGTGAAGACCTCTGTTCCAAAAAATTGATAGGTTTTCCGGAATCGAAATTGATCGCCTGCGGTTCCACCCACAACGGGGACATTTTTCCCTAAAGCTAGCTCCAATCCTTCCAAAATTTGCTCGCCGCTGGTTGTTGAACCATCAGCCGTATAACTGGCTGGAACTGTGATGCAGAGTTTGGCGGGGGTTAGGCTTTTTTCGGTGGCTTGCTGCACGGCCTGGCGAGCAGCGGCGATCGCGTCCTGTTCAGTTTGGCGACCCACACCCGCGTAAATTTCTACGGTGTCTGAGCAAAATAGCGTTAGGGTCAGCGAGTCTTGTTGAAACCCTAAAATTGAAGATATTTCTCCATCGGTGGTGCAACCAATGAGTTGCAAACCCGGGAAAACCTGATTGATTTTTTGTAAAATTAAGGCATGATCAAAATCAATAGCCGCAAATAACAATCCTGCCTTGGGCAGCATTCCTGCCAATTCACGGGTACATTGCTCTAGCACTTCTTCAATAGCATCTTGGGAGTCAGGATCATCACTATGACCAAGAACTGTTTTGAGCATGTGTCTTTCCTCTGCAAGGGGACTGATCAAGGACTGATCAATGTGATTGGCTTGATTGTCCTGAAAGCTTTACGATGTCAGTCATCTTTCAACAGGAATTATTACCTGACCGACACTGACGATCAAGTTAAGTTTCATGAGCGAAAAATAATAAATGCGCTGCTTAATCTGTAATAGAGAGCACATTTGGCTTAGCGCTCTGCGTCGTTATTACGGTCTGATCAATAATTGCATGGCGAATGTATAAATAATTACCAGCTATTCAGGCATTACAACTATGGGTAGTACCTATAAAGTAAGGATAAGGTATCAAGCGAGCAGCAACGAGGTATTGCATTGATGAATTAATCATCCGATTGCGACCTCGTGATCTACCAAGAATTTGGAAAAAATTGGGCGCGCTGAACTAGCCAAACTAAACGACTAACCCGCTTTTGTTGATCTGGTCTCTTGGCTCGCAGTATCGATCACGATCGGGCGGGCGATACAAACTGATCGCCCCGCAAAGTTTCTGGAAAAGGTTTTAAGGGGTCGATCGGGGAAGTGGCGGCAAAGAGCGCGGCGGGCCGCCGCTGTTGAACATGTTGAACGGCGAAGCGGCGCGGCTTTGGATGAGGGCCTTGAGGCGATCAATCTCCGTCACCAGGCTGAAGGGCCGGAAATCATTCAAAGAAGCCACCTGATCGAGATGAATCAGCGACACATGAATTGGCGTGCTGCCATTGACGGCGGCCGGTTCCGTAATGCTGCCGGGCATGACACGGTAGGCAACCAAAAATCGCTCGCCGCCCACCTCCGCAATTTCGCCCTTCGTGTAATAGTCGCTGGGAGATGCGCCAAAAACCGCCGCCGTCAGAGACAGCATATTGCTGGTTTCAATTTGCCCCGTGACACTAAATACACGCCACCGATCGTCCAATTCCTGAAGCGTGAGGCTGAGGGGAGTCGATCCTTGGAAAAAGCTGGGCGCAACGGTCTCCGCTTGGGCCGGCAACCCGATCGCCCCGATCATCACCACGGGACTCACGAAGCCAAGCAACCATCGCCGCAGATTCGGGTGAATCTTCTGCATAGAATTTTGTTAGAACCGGAGAAAGCGGGACGATTCAGAATAGATTCCGGTCGCGCTTCAGTCATAGCCTAGAAAAAAGCCATCGCTCGTGACTGCTCAATGGTTCTCAATCAATGTTTGCGGTAGTGATTTGCGGTAGTGATTTGCGGTAGTGATTTGCGGTGGGTGATTTGCGGTGGGTGGTTTGCGGTGGGTGGTTTGCGGTGGGTAGCGATTCCTTGGGCTACCGGTGCGTTGGTTGCCGGGGCGATGAGTGGTCTTCAGTGCGGTTGCAGGTTTCAGCGTTGGGTTCCTTGCTATCGTTTTGATGGCGATGGTTGAGGCCCGCCAGCGTTCCATGCGTTTTTCTCCGGCAGGAGGTGCAAATCATGCCAGCCCTTGTGCAATGTGCCCTCAGTGATGCCAATTTGGATGCCAAGTTGGCCCGCAACCAGCGGCAACTGGCGATTTCGGTGGCGGCCCAGGCCGGCCATGGGCGGGTGCGATCGAACCTGTGTTTGATTCTCGATCGCAGCGGTTCCATGCGCGGCCGACCGATGGAGATGGTGAAAGCGGCGGCGCGTCAGTTGGTGGGTCAGTTGGCCCTGGGCGATCGCCTGTCGTTGGTCGCCTTTGACCACGAGGCCCAAGTGATTTTGCCTTGTCAGGAAGTGGCCCCGGAGCCGCTGTCAATTTTGCAGGCGATCGAGGGTTTAGCGGCCGGTGGCGGCACTTGCATTGATGAGGGTCTGAAGCTGGGCATTGAAGAACTGGCGCGATCGCGTAAGGAATCGGGCCTTTTGGGCAATGTCAACGTCGATCACAGCGGAATTTTGCCCACTGCACCCTCGGTGTCGCAAATTTTCCTGCTCACCGATGGGGAAAACGAGCATGGCAACGATCCCCGCTGCTTAAAGATGGCGGAATTGGCCGCGAGCTACGGCATTTCAGTCCATTGCCTCGGGTTCGGCAGCCACTGGAACCAAGACACCCTGGAACAGATTGCCGACGCGGGAGCCGGGGCCCTTTGCTACATCGAACAGCCGGAAGATGCGCCCGCCGCCTTTGAAAGGCTCTTGGCCCGAGTGCAGTCGGTGCAGTTAACCAATGCGCGGTTGTTGTTGGCGTTGGAGTCACCTGTGCGCTTGGCGGAGCTGAAGCCGATCGCCCAGGTGGCCCCGGAAACGGTGGAACTGACGGCGCAGGAGTTGCCCGATGGTCGGCTGGAGGTGCGGTTGGGCGATTTGATGGTGGATGGGCCGCGGGTGGTGTTGGTGAATGCCTATGTGGCCCAGTTGCCGCCCGGGGATCATCGGTTGGTTCAAGTGCAGGTTTGTTATGACGATCCGGCGACGGGTCAGGTGGATCTGCTGTCGGAGCCGATCGCGGTGATTGGGCGATCGCTGGAACTCTTCCACCCAGCTCCCAATGCCCCGGTACAGGCTCACATCGGCGCATTGGCTAAATATCGCCAAACCCAAATTGCCGAAACCAAGCTGCAAACGGGCGATCGCCAAGGTGCAGTGACCATGCTGCAAGCGGCGGCCCAAACGGCTTTGCAAATGGGCGATCGCAACGCGGCGACGGTGCTGCAAACCCAGGCCACCAAACTCCAGGCGGGCGATGACCTGTCGGAGGCCGATCGCAAAAAGACCCGTATTGCCTCAAAAACCACCCTTCGCTAGGGGGGCGATCCCGCCCGATCTCGCCGGGCAACCCCACCCCCGATCGGCTTGGGTTGGCCACCCCTGCGGCCCATACTGGAAAAGGGGTATTTTCCGCATTCCAGACAGCTCAGCGCTGAACATGGCATTGCTGCACTTGGGATTATTTTGGGGGTTATTTAATGAGGTTAAATAACCAATTCTGAGGAACCCCGATCGCCCCCATTGTTTCGCTGAGAGGCTGACCCGATCGTGAACCGTTTTAATTGGAAATCAACCCAAGCTTGGCCCATTCTGATCGCGGCCCTGGGGCCCTGGTTGCTGATTTTAGGGGCGATCGGGCTGCTGAATGCGATCGGTTTAGGGGTGGTGGTGCAGGCGATCGGTTGGTTGCTGTTGCTGGTGATTTTGACCCCGATCGTGCTCAGTGTGGTTGGTTTATGGTGGCTGCGGCACAACTTGGTGGCCGGCCCCTGCCCCACCTGTGGCTATCCCGTCACCACCCTGCGCGGCTTCAGCAGCAACTGCCCGAACTGCGGCACACCCCTGAGCGGTTTGGGGCAAACGGTGCAGCGCCAATCGGCCCCCGGCACGATCGATGTGCAAGCGGTGGAGGTGGGCAAACGAGAGCTAAGAGATGCCACCCCACCCGACCAACGCTATTGAACGCTCTTACAGTTCTCGAATACTCATCTTGAGAACTCATCTTGAGCACTAATTAGTGGGAATTAATTAGTGGAAATCGAGAGTTGATAGGGTTGGCGGCCGCTGGGGTTGCGATCGCCCACAAAGATGTCATAGTTGCCCGCGCCCCAATAGCCCGGCATTTCCGCCACCCCGTTGGCCGCCGGAATGCAAAATTGACCGCTCGGCCCCACCACCAACAGCGTTAAACCATCACCCCCCTGCACCTTCACCCGCAGGGAGCCAAAATCCTGACCCACCGCCAAGCGATGGTTGGGCGCACCGGCCACAAAGCCACAACTAGTGCTAGTGCTGCCGCCGGCCGTGCCCGATCGAAGAACCGGTTCACTCATGCCCGGCCCCAGAGCAATTAAATCGGCCCGGGCCGGCGCTGCCCAAGGCACGATCGTGACGATCGCCAGGCTGGCGGTCAAAATTGAGAAAAATCGGTTGGTTTTCATGGCAGCATCTCCTGATGGTGAGCAGCCGGGCCTCCAAAACTTGGCAGAACGCCGGATCGCGAATAAATCCAGTATGCGGCCCGCGCTCCACCCGATCGTGGAGGTACTTCCTGTTTATGAACTGGCCGCCCTCAGGGAACCCACTCCCCACAAATTCCGCGCGATCTCATGCCGCTAGACTTCACTAGCGAGTAGATAGTGGGCAATGCGTAACCTAAGTTTGATCAAGTTAGGGGCGAAAGACCCGAATAAAAGGCTCTTTGCGGTAGCGACGATAAACATCGAAATCCTGATCTAAAGTTGCAATTTCTGCAATTCGTAATCGTTCTGAAATAGCTACCAATGCTAAATCTGCAAAGTCTCCAGGCAAATCTGAGTATTGCTCATTGAGTTCTACAATTCTTTGAAAATCATGACGATTTAATGACTCACAGCGATAAATATTCTGTGCTAAATGGTTCAGAAAAATATTTTGAACTTGCCAGCTTTTATTCAATAACCAAAGTACTTCCGTGACACAAGCCAAAGTTGTAATCAGTTCACTTCGACAAGTTCTAAAGAAATCAACAACTCGACTGTGGTATCGATCCTCAGCATTATAAAAAGCAATTAAAACGCCTGAGTCCACTAGCACTTTTGCTGGCTTCATGATTGATCTGTAGTGGATTGATGGAGTCGATCAGCCAAGGCTACTCGTCTTAAATCTCGATCAGCCAAATCACCATCATGAAGCCAATGCTCTGGTAATCCACCCATGCGCTCAAGGATCGTCGGTGGCATTTCCTGTGGTTTGAACATGAAGAGTGATCGAATGACAGTCCAAAGTAGTAACCACCGATCTCGCCATGGCAAGGCTAAGGTTGCTTCACGAAGTTCCAGTAAAGTCATGCTTGTGTTTTTCTAATTAATGTTATTTGGGGTTCTGAGCAAGTAATATCTTACACTTCAAATACTATTCCTTTCGGCCCGGGCTGGCGCTGCCCAAGGTACGATCGTGGCGATCGCCTGATAAACTTCTGAAATCTGTTGATCGGTAATCAGACGAATCGATGAATTCATCATTCAACATTCCTGATAGAAATAGAGTGATTGATTGTCTTGCTCCCAGGCTTTATTACAAGAAACTTAAGCCCCTTACCCTCATGATCTCGTGTTGGTAGATTCGGACTATTCCTCAAACATAATTCCTTCATAGAATTCCTCGATCGCCACGGTTAGCCCAATACTTTGCAGTTCGACCCGATCGCCCGATCGATAGCTCAAAATCACCCAATCTCCCGCGCTATTCCTGTGGTAGATATCAACTGCCACCTCTTCGGAACTAACTAACACGTAGTCAATCAGATTTGGATTGCGGCGATATTTTTCAAATTTTTTCCAGCGATCGTAGGATTCAGTACTGGGGGAGAGAACTTCAACAATCAAGCAAGGATAGGTAATGTAAAGTGGATGCTCCCGATCGCGTGGATCGCAAGTCACACTCAGATCAGGATAAATATAATTAAACGTATTAAGAATGTTGATCTTCACATCAGAATTCAAAACTCGACATTGACCACCTCGTACATTAGGACGAATCAACGTAAGAATGTTAATTGCGATCTCACCGTGATTTTGAGTACCGCCGCTCATGGCGTAGACATGACCATCAATTAGCTCGTGCCGTTCGAGCTGTTGGGCTTCCCACTCAAAATAGGCTTCCGGTGTGAAATGGGGCTGATTCTCTCTTGCGGCAACCATTGTTTTTCTCCTGGAATTTTTGGGCTAATTCTATTGTGCTTCAGGTCAACGAGAAAAACATTAGCCAAGCGTCTAACTAGCTTCTGAAGAGGCGGCTATATTGGGTTTCGTGGATCATGCTGCCGATCGAGAGGCCCCAACCACAAGCAAACCAATCATCATCGGTGTCGGCGGTGGCGAGTTGCTGAATTTCAGCAATGGCGGCGGTTAAATCGGGCCATAAATTGAGTAATGTTTGCTGACCTTGGGTTTGACCGATCGGGATGGAACGAACCCCGGCGCTCACCAAATTACTAGCCCAAGATTGTAGATAGGCGGTCAACATTTCTGCGTGGCTCAGTTGCCAATGGGCAGCCAAACTAGCAAAGGCGATCGCGTAGTTTACCGGTTGCAAGTTCAGTGCCACTAAGGTGGCATCGGTTGGGTTGAGATCTTTGGCCAAGGTGACCAACGATCGCCCCATTTGCCAACTTTGTAACCGCAATTCCTCCGTTTCTCGGAGGGCCGAAATCCATTGATTCCAGTGGTGAATGGAGTCCCGATCGCCCTGGTCGATCGCCTGTCGGGCCTTCAACAGGGCCGCCGCTTCCAGGCGAATGCTGCCCACCCGTAACTCCTGCCGCAACCAGTCGGTCAAATCGGCAGCCGATCGCACCCGGCCCTTGTCCACCAAGGTTTCGATCGCCTCGGAATAGCTGAAGGCTCCCACGGGCAAGGCCGGGCTAGCTAATTGCAACAGGGCAAGCGATCGGGACAGTGGCTCACTCATGGTGGTGGGAATGGGCGTGGTCGTGGTGATGGTTATGGGCATGGTGGGCGCGATCGACCGTTGCATAGGCTCCCGGATCCGGCAAAAAGGGAGCGATTTCCTCAATCACCTGGAGGCCGCGTCGCTCCAGCAAATCCTTCAGGGTGGGATCCGGCGCAAGCCGCAAATAGTCGATCGCGATTTCCAGGGGCGCATGGCGGTTGCCCAAATGATAGGCCGCTTGCAACAGGGATAGCCGATCGGGCGATCGCACCGTCAGCACCGGTTCCGGTTGCGCCACCACCCGGCAACAGTCGCCCTGGGCGGTGCGCAGTCGATCGCCCGGCCGCAGCACCGTGCCCCGAGCCAGTTGCAACCAAGCCACCGTCCCATCATCAAGGGTGACCTGTCGGCGCACCTTCACCCGATCTTCAGCAACCAAGGCCAACTGACGCAGGCCATGATCGGCAGCGGCGGGATCGAAGGCGGCAGAATCCTGGGCCTGGGTCTTGGGCAGTTCCGGGCGATCGACCTGAGTGAACACCCAGTGAGGCGGAACTGTGGACTCAGTTGAGTTATTGGGTTGTTGGGTCGAATTTCCCGGGATCACGAGGGCTACTCCAGCACAACTCATTTGATCATTACCCATTCAATTGTCCTACCCGATAAATTGTCCTACCCGATCGCGCCGCCTCTTGACTCTATAGCTTGCTAGAGAGAATAGAGTTGAGCTGTTAGTCAAACTTGCCCTTGTGCAAGCAGGAGAACGAACCCATGACTCAACAGACTTCGACATCGCAATCGTCTAAAGGTCGCCGCACGATCAAAATTGTGGGTGCTGTGGCTGCTGCTTTGACCGTGATCGCGCCGACCGCTGCCTATGCCTCAGGTTGTGGTTGCGGTGGTTCCGGTTCCTGTACCTGCGGTGCGAACTGTACCTGCACGAATTGCGGCAATTAGGGTTGGCAACTCTGACACCGCTTAAGCTGGAGAGAATGTCAAGACAGCGCTGATGATGACGGCCCCGACCGTGCGATCGTGGTCTGCACTGTGGAGTACTGACCACGGCCCCGGCATGATCAACGGTGGGCCGCCATCAACAACGCCGTCAACAATCTCGTTAACCGATCTGCCGATCGACCAGTTCCCAACCGCCCCAGTCTTGAACTTTGAACAAGCTATGACGATAGATTTTGCGGAATGGAGCGATCGCCCATAATTGCCCATAACGTTAATCTCTGGAATTTCAGAAATTTCTGAAATTTCTGAGTCGCTGCCTGGTGTGGGTAGAACATGCCTAAGGTTTCAGTCATCATTCCGGCCTATAACGCGGCGGCTACTTTGCCCGAAACCCTCGCCGCCTTGCGATCGCAGACTTGGACAGATTGGGAAGCGATCGTGGTGGATGATGGCTCTACGGATCAGACGGGGGAGATTGCCCTGCAAACGGCCGATCCGCGAATTCGGGTGTTGCGCCAACCCAATGGAGGTCAGGCGATCGCCCGGAATTGTGGCTTGGTGGCGGCGCGGGGATCCCTGATTGCCTTTTTGGATGCGGATGATTGGTGGACGGCAACGGCCTTGGCCGATCGGGTGGCGGCCTTGGAAGACAACCCGGCCGCTGTGTTGGCCTACAGTTGGACGGACTATGTGGATGATGACAACCAACTGCGTCACCCGGGCTTTCGCGATCGCCATCAGGGCCAGGTGTTCACCGCCCTGTTGCTGAATAATTTCATTGAAAATGGCTCCAATCCCCTGATTCGTCGATCGGCCCTGGAGCAGGTGGGGGGCTTCCAAACGGAACTCATTCCGGCGGAAGACTGGGACTTGTGGTTGCGCTTGGCTGGGTTGGGTGAATTTGTGCTGATTCCCGAGGCCCAAGTGCGCTACCGGGTTTCGGATCGATCGTCCTCGGCCAATTTGCGGCGGTTGGAGCGGGCCTGTAATGCGGTGTTAGAGCGCCATTTGGCCCAGTCGGGGCCAAGGTCTCAGGCTTTGGGGCGATCGGCGCGATCGCGGTTTTATAAAGGGTTAGCCTGCAAAGCGCTGACGGCGGGGCCGCGCGATCGGGGGCGTGGGTGGCGATCGGCTCGGTTGCTGTTGTTGGCCCTGTGGTTTGGGCCGCACCTGTGGCGAGAATGGCGATTTTTGGCAATCCTCAGCGGCAAGATTGGCCTCACGATTCTGTTGGGGCCAACGCGGTTCGATCGCCTGTGGTCGCGATCGGGTGCGTCCAAATTCCTGATCAGAAGCTGATCAAAAACTGATCAAAATCCGTGATACCCAACTCGTAATACTCAACAACTTTCTGCACCTAAGCAGTTAAGGGCGTGGCGCGGGTTTCAATGGCCGCCAGTCGATCGAGCAGCGAAATCGATACATCGTAGGCCGCGCGATAGTCATTTTGACGGTTGGCCTGTTGGGAAATGGACTGATCGGGCAGTAATTCATCAATCAACTCGCTGGCCAAAATTTCCAGCATTTCTGCCAACTGTTTCACCTGCGGATAAACCGCGCGGGAAATCGAGGTTTGCGCCTCATCGCGATCGCCCTTTTTGCCCGATCGGGGTTTGAACTCCAGCCCCCCGGTGGCATCCTCCAACAACTCCAGCGTGGCCAGCAATTGCATGGTGGCTCGGTAGGCCTCCTTCAAGGATTCATATTCCTCCTGGGGCGACTCCACCAACCCATCCGCCAACAGCGCCAACGTGCCAATCACCGCATTCAACCGCAACCGTCCCTCGTAGGACAACCGCTCCACCAACACCACCGATCGCATCCGAATTTGTTCAATCAGTGGATGCCGCTCATCTTCCCAATGGGATTGCTGGACTTGTTCGATCGCCTCCGCCACCCGATCGCTGACCGTCGATCGCCACACATCTTCCGCCACATAGCGCTGAAACGCAGCCCCCTCTTGGGTGGCCGCATAGAGCGACGGCAACCGGTTCAGGGCCCAAGCCATCACACTGCCCGGATCGAAGGCAATCTTCACCCCCTCCGCTTCCAGGGCCCCCAACTGGGAAATGGTTTCCTCCATCACCAGTTTTTCCATGGCGTTTTCGCAGCGCACGGGGGTTTTCGTGGCGCTTTCGGAAAACTGCACCGCGTAAAGGCGAGCATAGTAACCTCGCTTGCTCAGCAACTCCGCATGGGTTCCCACTTCCACCACCTGCCCCTTATCGAGCACGGCGATTTGGTCGGCATTTTGCACCGTGGACAGGCGGTGAGCAATCACGATCGTGGTGCGATCGCGGCTTAACTCGTTAATGGCCTGTTGCACCTGGCGCTCCGAGACCGTATCCAAGGCACTGGTGGCCTCATCCAAAATCAAAATATCGGGGTTGCGCAACAGGGCCCGGGCGATCGCAATTCGCTGCTGTTGGCCCCCAGACAGGCGCACCCCCCGATCGCCCAGCATGGTTTCAAACTGCTCCGGCAAATCCATGATGAAGTCATAGGCATTGGCTCGCCTGGCCGCTTCCATCACGGCCTTGTCTGTTAACTCCTCGCAGCCATAGGCAATATTGGCCCGCACCGTGTCGTTAAACAAAAAGGTGTCTTGGCTGACGATGCCCATGGACTGGTGCAAACTGCGGAGGGAAAACGTGCGCAAATCCTGGCCATCGATCGTGATCCGGCCGCCCGTGGGGTCATAAAACCGAATCATCAAATCTGCCAGGGTGGACTTGCCGGCCCCTGAGGAGCCAACCAGGGCCAGGGTTGTCCCCCGAGGAATGCGCAAACTGACCCGATCGAGCACCCGGCTTTTGTCGCGGCTGGGGTAAGCAAAGGACACATTTTCAAACCGAATTTCTTGCCGCAGACCGGGGAAGGGCACTGCTCCATCGGGCACAAAATGTTTGCCTTGGCGGCTTAAAAAACGCACCATGGCATCCACCGCCGCCGAGCAAAGGGCTAAGTTATTGAGCGCCTTCCCGAGGGTGGTGACAAAGGCAAAAACCCGCGAAATTAAGAATAGGTAAGTTAATAGAATGGCCGCATAGGCTTCGAGGGATCCGGGAAAGACAAATCGCCCAATCCAGACGATCGAGAGCAACGAAGCCACCACCAAAAATTCATTGACCGAAGCCACAAAAGAGCTGAAGGTTTGGGAATGTAAATCCACCCGTTGCCGCTTCAGCAATGTGCCCGTTAAGCGGTTATATTCCAAATCCTCGCTGCTGGTGGCCTTGATTAACCGAATCCCCCCGATCGCCTCCAAAAGCTGACTGGTATAAAGCCGACTGAGCTGCACCCCCCGTTTGCCATATTCCTTGAGTTTTTTGGCAAATCGTTGGTTACTAAGCACCACCAACAGGGCAAAAATACTGGAAATAATCGTGAGTTGCCAGGAAATGGCCACCAATAAACCAATGAAGGTGAGCAAGGTGACCATGGTGGCCACAATTTGCACCACGGTGTTGATTGTGCCCACGGCTCCGCTCATTTCCGAGCCAAGACGTTGAATTAAATCGCCAGCTTTGGTGCGGCTATAAAAATCCAAACCCACCCCGAGGAGCATCCGAATTCCTTGAAATGTGCCGTCATTGACCAGGGCCCGGGACAAGTGCCCCCCAACGGCGGTGCTCAAAAAAGCCAGGATGTTTTTAATCAGAATGGCTCCCACGATGGTGGCCACCATGGCAGCACCCCGCTGCTCTTCGGGCAAGGCATCAAAGGTGGAAAGGAGGTTGCGCACCAGTTCTGGGGCATCGGCTCCGAGGTCAATTTTGCGACCCAAAAAAGCCAGGATGCCCGGAACCAGGAGGGCAATGCTGACACCGTTAAAGATGCCGCTCCAGAAACTCAGAATCACCGTCCCAAGAATCCAAAGCCAATTGCGAAGGGCAATGGCAAACAGTAAACGGTTGCTGGGCGAAAGTTTCATGCCAAGGGGGCCAATCAACAGCGATTGAACAGAAATTGAACAGGAATTGAACAGGGGCTAGACAGTGATCAAACGGTGATTACTTTGCTGTGGCTTCCTGGCGGTTTCCTCGGGGTGCTCTGTTGAAATCGTGACAGAAAATGCAGAATTCGGGAGGCCCCATTGGAGGCCAGCGTTTCTGCATGGACTGCTTGGGGCAGCGGAACAGGAAAGCGGGGCGATCGAGTCCTGCGATCAAAGTATCGCGAAATGTTCAGGGGCTATGGCTAACGCGCCAATCGGTTTTCGCCAATTTTTACCAATTTTCGCCAATATTTTCTATTGAACGGCAATTGAATGGCGATCGGCGGGCGATCGCCCTTGGAAATCCCGAAGCGGCGCACCCCGTCCTGAAGAGGAGATTACGCTCGTGCTTCTGGACGCTGGCCATGCCCACTTTGCTGCCTATCCTGTCAAGTTTTGCCGGTTCCGGTTCGTCCTTGCTGGAAGTGCCGGGGGTTGCTCGGTCTGCCCGTCGATCGAGCCAGAATTTGACCGATCGCCCTCGGGCCAGCCGTTCGATCGCCCGTTCCGCCGCGGCCGGCAGTTGGAACCAAGAGCTATATCAACGGTTGCGGCTGTCCTTGGGGTTGGGGTTGCGGCGGCAGGTGTTTTTGGTGGTTTGTGATGACTTGCCCCTGCGCGATCGACTGGCGGGACGGTTGGCCCAGGAGTTGCCCGCGCCGCAGTTAACCACCTTGCGCCTGGAACCCCATCAACCCACCCTGGCGGGGGCGATCGAGTCCCTTTCCGAAACCACGGTGCAACTGTTGGGGGTGGAACAACTGACCCGGCAAGCGGCCCGGCTGCAACGGCAATTTTTAGCGGAATTGGAAGCCTTGGCCAGCAATTGGGCCCATGGAAATTTGAGTCTGTTGTTGTGGGTTCCCCGACCTTGGCTATACACGATTCGGGAATCGGCTCCGCAGTTTTGGGCCTGTTGCACGGGCACGTTTGAGTTTGAAGGCCAGCCAGCGGTGTTGCTGAATCCCTTGTCGGGAGCCGATCGGGCAGCATCCTGGGTTGGGCGCGATCGGGGACGGCCGACCCTGACGGTGTTGCCCCGACCCAACGAAGGAGCCAAGCCGATTGTGCCGCCCTGTCCGCCCGCGCCGACGATGTGGGAGCGGTGGGTGATGGAAGCCACGGCGGCCCGCGCCAAGGCTGCGGCCAAGGGAGTGGCGGCGGAGGTGGCCCGGGCCAGCTTGGAAACGGCGGCCCAATGCTATCAACGGGCGATCGACTGGGTGAAAACTCACGGAGAGCCGGCCGCCCTGCGATCGCTTTACTACGATCTGGGCGGAGTTTATGGCGATTGGGTGCGCTGGGGCGATCCGGCCTGGGCTTGGGAGCGGGCGGTGCTGGCCTACCGAGCGGCGATCGGGGATGGCTCCGGTGGCGATCGGGCTTGGCGAGTGGCGGCCCGCAATAATTTGGGCACGGCCCTTTGGAGTTGGGCCCGCTATGGCGACTCGGTGGCCCGGTTGCAAGGGGCGATCGACAGTTACCGAGCAGCTTTGGCGGACTATGCAGAACAGCCAGGGGCCGAGCCGGCCGCCGGGCGATCGCATCCCGGTGATGAGCGTCTGCCACCCGACTTGCTCTATGGCACGGTGCAGGCGAATTTGGGAACCGCCTACCTAAACCTGGCCCAAGTGGATGTCCAAGAACAATGGCTGCTGCTGGCCGCCAGCGCCTTTGAAGCGGCCTTGCCCTATCGCAGCCCGGCCGATCGCCCCGCCGCCTATGCGGCCACCCAAAACAACCTGGGCACAACCTATTGGCAACTGGGGCGGCAACTGCAACCGCTGGATCCCCAACGGCGGCGAGACTGCTGGCAACGGGCCGCCCAGGCCTATGCCCAAGCCCTGACCATTGACCCCACCATTCCCGTTGGGTTCGATCGCGCCGCCGCCGCCAGCCAGTTGGCCTGGATTTACTTACAGTTGGGCATCGATTCCTACTTGCCCCTGACGGTGAGCGATCGGGCAGTCCAGCTCGATCGGGCCCTCGCGACCTACGTGCAAATTCTGACCGCCCATGGGGATCAGCCTCCCCTGCGCGATCGGGCCCTCAGCGGGGCGATCGCCACCATTCGCGCCATCTATCAACATCTGGGCCTTGAGGGCCAAAGCCGCGCCCTCTCCAGCATGCCCGGCCAATGGCTGCCGGCCGTGATTGATCGCCTCACCCACTAATCCTTCGTCCTTCTGCCCCGAGCACCCACCCACCAGAGCACCCACCCACCACACAAGGGGTTTAAACTCCTTGCCCCCGAGGATCCTGTGGCCCCTGGGACTCTCGCAGCGGATGCTTGGTGAATGCTTAGTCGATCACCCTGGCCAGCCCAAAAAAATGCGCCAAACCCGGGGGATGCTATCCCGAAGTTTGGCGCGTCAACCATTCGTTATCAATCAGTTCTGAAGAAGCTTTGGATTAGAGGAGTCGCTTTGGAATTCAAAACGCAACCCTACCCGATCGGCACACAAACGATTGCTAGACGATGGCGGTGCGAGGAGTGGAAACTATTTTTGGCACACCAACTTTTAGCACATTGCGGCCCGAGTCTTGCGAAATTGCAGGTCTCCTTTGGGCGCGCGCCCTGCCAAAACCTGGGTGAGTTCGATGCACCCTGAATGACCAGGTAGTTTCAAGATCGGGCGATC
Organism: Limnothrix sp. PR1529; assembly: GCF_002742025.1. NCBI lineage: Bacteria > Bacillati > Cyanobacteriota > Cyanophyceae > Pseudanabaenales > Pseudanabaenaceae > Limnothrix > Limnothrix sp. PR1529. The sequence continues at coordinate 8,219 of NZ_LIRO01000123.1, read as the reverse complement.
GCCCCTTACAGCGCACCCAGGTAGGACAAGCCCAGGATCGTCCCCAACCCGAGAATGTGGCCAAAGCTCGTGGTGGCCAGCAGGGCGGGGAAACCCATCCCCCCAAACAGAGCGGGCGAGGGCAGGGCCGGAGCCGCACTGGGATACTTAATCGAGTATTTGCCGATGGCGATCGCCAGCACATTGCAAGCAATCATCACCGCACCCACCTTCGGACTCCATTCGAGAGTCGTGGGGACAGCCGCCAGCAAGGACAAGGAAACGTTCAGCATAGATTCTGAAGGGGTGAAACGCCCGAAACACAGCAAATTTGAGGCTATCTTGAACCGAAACCTTGGGGAACGGTGGAGTTTGTTTGCAAGATTTAACGTTTCTTTGAAGAGTTCCAGCAATTTCTTAAGCGGCCCCCTGAGGGGCCCTGCGGAATATTGCGAGTCTTCCGATCTCCTATTCTGATCCCTCAGACCCAACCGATCGCCCGAGATCGCCTAAGATTGCCCGATCGCCCGCCCCCAGACTCGCCCCAGACCGGTTTGGCCCTCGGATTCCCACGAAGGACAACCCCGCGTGGCACAATAGCCCCCGGATTCCCCATTCGCTTCAGTTCCCCATCAACCGGCTCAAGGCGCGATCGACCATGCAAGTCGTTAACCAATGGTTCACCCTCGGGCGCAATACCCTGCGCGATCGCCCCAATCTGCGCCATGTTTGCATCGTGGCCGCCCTGTTCGGCGCAGTGACCCTGATCCTGGGTTTGCACCGCTACTTCACCCTCTACGCCTCCTACGATCAGGGCATCTTTAACCAAGTTTTTTGGAATAACCTGCACGGGCGCTGGTTCGAGAGTTCCCTCTCCTCCTCCCTCTCCAGTGCCGTCAAACAAGATGGGCAAGCCGCCGAAGTGTTCTATCGCCGTTTGGGGCAACACTTCACCCCCGCCTTGCTCCTGTGGCTGCCAATTTATGCCCTCCATTCCCAAGCAGTCACCCTGGTGTTTTTGCAAGTAGGACTAATTACCGCCGCTGGCTTTGTGCTGTATGCCCTGGCCCGGCAACACCTCAGTGGCCCCGTTTCCGCTTGGATTGTCACGGGCTACTATGCGGCCAACGCCGTCATTGGCCCCACCTTTTCCAACTTTCACGATCTGTGCCAAATTCCGCTCTTTTTCTTCACCATTTTGTTGGCCATGGAAAAGCGGATTTGGTGGCTGTTTTGGCTGGTGGCAGGCCTCAGCTTATTGGTGCGTGAAGATCAAGGGATTGGGTTATTTGGCATTGGGGCTTACATGGTCTTGAGTCGCCGGTTTCCATCCCAAGGATTGGGGCTTTGCACCCTGTCGTTTCTGTATGTGGTGACCTGTACCAATGTATTCATGCCCTTCTTTTCGCCAGATATTTCTAAGCGATTCATGATTGAGCGCTTTGGGCAATATGTGGGAGAGGAAGAAGCTTCCTCGATCGACATTTTGAAAGCCATGTTGACCCAGCCTTGGCTGTTGGTTTGGGAGCTTGTGAATCCGCCCTTTGAAACATTGAAATATTTGGCGGGTCACTGGTTGCCTTTGGCTTTTGTGCCGGCCTTGTCTCCCGCCAGTTGGATTATTTCTGGGTTCGGGTTGCTGAAAATTTTCTTGCAGCAAGGGGAATCGGCCCTGTCCATTAATATTCGCTACGCGATCACGATCGTGCCGGGGATGTTCTATGGGGCAATTTTGTGGTGGAAGTCCCATGGCGATCGATTTAAACAACCGAAATTTCGGCGGTTTTGGGCCGCTTGCATTGCCCTCTCGTTGTTGTTTTCCTTCACGTCTAACCCCCATCGAGCTTTATATTTTCTGATTCCCGATTCGGTGCAGCCTTGGGTTTATGTGTCGCTGCCGGAACAGTGGAGCCATGTGGGCCATGTGCGCAAGGTTTTGGCCCAAATTCCTGAGGATGCGAGCATTGCGGCCACGACCTATTTGGTTCCGCCCCTTTCCAGCCGCCGAGCGATTATTCGCCTCCCTTGGACGGAAATTCGCCGTGATGATCAACAGATTTATTTCGCTGATTATTTGGTGGCGGATACTTGGCATTTAGCCCGCTATCAGGTGGCCTTCAGCAAGGAACGGGGGGAATTGCGGGAGTTTGTTCCCTTAGTCGATCGCACGTTGGCCCAAGGCCAATACGGGGTGCAAATGGTAGAAGATGGGGTAGTTTTGCTGAAGCTCAATACCCCTTCGGATCCGGCGGCTTTGGCTGCTTGGAATCAACGGCGATCGGAGCTATTGCCGCTGATTCAGCCCACCCAATCCTAGAGGCAAATTAAGCAGAATCAAGCAGATCAATTTGGGCTGTTCAGACATGCTCAACAGTGGCTGAATTGGGGATGCAAATACAGGAGGAAAATCGATGGCAATTCGGATTGGTAATGGCTATGACATTCATCGCCTGGGGCCCGATCGGGACTTGATCTTGGGCGGCATCAAAATCGATCACGAGTTGGGATTAGAAGGCCACAGCGATGCGGATGTGCTGACCCACGCAATTATGGATGCGATGTTGGGGGCCCTCAGCTTGGGCGATATTGGTCACTACTTTCCGCCCACGGATCCCCAATGGAAAGGGGCAGACAGCCTGAAACTTCTGGCGCAGGTGAACCAGCTTTTGCGCGATCGGGGTTGGCAGGTCAGCAACATTGACTCGGTGGTGGTGGCGGAACGGCCCAAACTGAAACCGCACATCAACGCCATCCGATCGCGCCTTGCGGCAGTTTTGGGCATTGAACCCGATTGCGTTGGCGTGAAGGCCACCACCAACGAAAAATTGGGCCCTACGGGACGCGAGGAGGGCATCTGTGCCTATGCCGTGGCGCTCTTGGAAACCGCTGCTTAGGGGATGCCTGAGGCTGGCTGGTTGTGACGACTAGCGAGGGTTGGCGGGCGCTGCGTTGGGGCTGGGGTTGGGCTGAATTTGGGGTTGGGCTGGCTGGAAGGGTTTTTGCTTGCTGTCCATGATCGGCCGCACCAGGGCAAAGCTAATGCCAAAGGCCGTCATGGCAATCAGGGCGATCGCCAAAATGGGCCAAATGCCAGAGCTGGACTCGCCGGAGCCGCCGTTGGGGGTCGATCGCCCAAAGTTGCCCAAGCCTCCCAGCCGGGTCGATTGCGGTTCGTTGGCGGCTCCATAGAACTCTGCCATGGGTTCCAAGTCTGGCAAGGCGTTCCAATCGCTCACGGCCGCTTGCTGGAACGGATCTCCCGCGATCGGGGCGTTGGGGGCCAAGGCGGGCTGGGGCGGCCTGGCGGCCATTGGCGGTGGCGGGGCGATCGGGGCGCTGGGCGCAACACTCAAGGGATTGGGATCTAAGGGGCGCGGGGCATCCTGGGGCGTGGCGTTGGCCCGTAGGGTGGCCACGGCTTCCGCCAAGGCATCCAAGTCCGATCGCAGGCGATCGCGCTGTTGGGTCAGTTGGGCATTGTGCTTTTGCACCGCTTCCAACATGGCGCGGGTAGCTTGCAGCTCCGAAGCCAATTGGCGATAAACCGCCACGGGAATTGTGCCTTGGGAACCGCTTGGCCCGGATGACACAAGGGACTTCGGCGAAACGTTGCTATCCATAGCTCAACTCAACCCAACGTTGAATAACGGCAAAGACTCCCGGCCATTATCAACGATCGCCCTCAGGATCGACTGCCCAATCTGGGTTGTGGACTGGCGCGATGTGGATTTCCCAATCGGGCTGGGGCGATCGCACGGCCGATCGCCCGTGGCCGAAATGGAGCCGGTTGGCTGGAGTCAGTCCATCAAGTTTTGTAAACTGTTCTCCAGTCTCGCAACCTCACAGAGCCACAGTCATGAGCCAAGCCACCGCTGACACCGCCCACGAACCCGTGAAATACGGTGAGCGCCAAATCGAAGAAGGACAATTGATCACCTTCCCCAATCCGCGGCCGGGTCGGATCTATCATGTGCAAATTAGCTTGCCGGAATTTACTTGCAAATGCCCCTTTTCCGGCTATCCCGACTTTGCCAAAATTTCGATCGACTATGTGCCCGATCAAAAAGTTGTGGAACTGAAGGCGATCAAGCTCTATATCAACAGCTACCGCGATCGCTACATTTCCCACGAGGAATCCATTAACCAAATTTTGGACGACTTTGTGGCAGCCGCTGATCCGTTGGAAGCGACGATCGTCGGTGATTTTAACCCCCGTGGCAATGTCCACACCGTGGTGGAAGTGCGCCACCAAAAACCCGCCCAAGCCTAGCCCAATTTCGGAGTCGATCGCGTGAGCCAACCTTGGCGACAAATTACCCAACAACCCTGGGGATCCATGGCCGGTGCGGCGGCCCTCAGCCTCGCCCTGGCCATGGCGATCGACCAAGGAGTAATTGTCCTGGCCGAAGCCTGGCCGCCCCTCGCGGCGGGGCTGATGGGGTTGGGATCCTGGTCTATTTTTTTAATCCTGGCGATCGGGCTGGGTGTGGGAGCCTTGGCGGTGCATTGTGCCGAGCGGCTGTTTCCGCAAGTGCGACTCAATGGGGGCAGCCTGTGGACCCTGGTGGCTTGTGTGGGGGGCGAGCTGGGTCTTTTGAGTTTGTTGCCGTTGCCGGTGTTGCTGATTTCCTTCAGCGAGCTGATGGTGATGGCGATTTTGGTCGGTGTGTTTTGGCGGGGCCGGGCCTACTGGCGTTGAGCCAGATTGACAGCTTTCCAAGATTTCTAGATTTCTAAAATCCCAATTTCTAGATTTCTAGAATCCCAATTTCTAAATTTCTAAAAGACTGCATCCAAAACGCGATCGGGTGACGTACTCCAATCGAGCGATCGCGCAGGGTGGCTGATCTCAGTGCAGCCTGTTGGCCAATGGGCCTGGTGTGCAATAGGCGTGCCATAGGCGCGCAATATTTTTGTGCAACTTTCAGTACAACCGGCCGTTAGTGCAACCGGCTTTTAGTGCAACCGGCCTTGCTTCTGCGCGATCGCCCCGAGGTCTCAAACCCGATTTTGATTTCAGGATGATCTTTCATGCGCCATAATCCATTGCCCCGTCCTGTTGCCCAAGGTGCTGTTTCTGCCGTTCGCTGGCGATTGTGGGTGCGATCGGCCCTGTTGTTTGTGCTTAGTGGTTTGCTAACTGTTGTATTTCACGGTTTTGCCCTGGCTCCAGTGGGTGGCCAAGGGGCGGCCTGGGCGGGCGATCGCCCTATGCTCGTGGAAGCGAGCCAGTTTGGCCCGATGCAGCCAGCAAATTTGCTCGATCGCGCTGTGCATCAAAATCTGCAAGCAGCCAAGGCAACCCTGTTGGCCAGCGGAGCCAAAGCCAGCGAGCTAAAAACCTTTGTGGCCAAAATGAGCACCGCCGAAACAGTGCCCGTGCGAGCTAACAGCGGCGCTTGGGGAACCGTGGGAGCCGTCCTGTCGGGTAACCGCTTGGTGGTGCGGGGCAGTTTTCGGGAGCTATCCAGCCCCCTGCGCAACTACGTTACGGATCCCGTTAGCCCCCCGAACCCGAACATCACCTCCGCCTTTCACATTCACCGAGGCATGGCCACCGAAAATGGCCCTTTCCAATACGCCCTGCAAGTGATGACCGATGACAGTGGCTTGCTGGGCAGCGCCATGGGTGACTACATGCTCACGGTGGAACAGTTGGATGCGTTGAGCAAGGGGATGCTCTATGTGGATTTGCACACCACTAAAAACCGTGGTGGCGAGTTGCGGGCTGTGTTGAAGCCGCTTTAGCTTCTCCCTTGACTGAAGCACGGAGGCGCTCAGCTTTGGGGTTGACGGACTCCCCGCGATCAATCGACGGGGAGCCGGCCGCTGGCTAGAGTGCAGCGGGAAATTGCAGAAAGTTAGGGTCTGAAACTCCGCGCTTTTGGAGCGTGCTAGGCTGCAATTGGCCGCGAGGTTCGTGGCTTCAGTCTGTGGGTGTGCAATTCTCGAGCTGCCTGTGGTGGGGAGAATGCCAACAGCATTACGCAGACCGATGCTTCGCCCGTGGCCCCAGCCCTCAGAGGCTCAGGATTGCCGGTATCAAGACAGCCAGATCCACCGCCATTGCCTATGGATGCCCAATCCCCTGAGCTTGGCTCCGGCCCAGATTGGGCAGCGGAGGAAAAAAGCCGAGTTGTGGGCTCGCCCGAGCTGAGTGATGCGGTTCTGTGGCAGGCGCTGCGACGGGGGGAGCGGGCCGCCTTGGGGCAGCTCTACGATCGCCATGTGGGGGTAGTCTATGCGATCGCCCTGCGATTGTTGGGTAATGTGCAGGATGCGGAAGATTTAACTCAGGAAATCTTTTTGCAACTTGGGCGCAGTGCCTATGACCCCGATCGGGGATCCTTGCGCACATTTTTGGCAATTTTGACGCGATCGCGCGGCCTCGATCGGCTGCGGGCCCAACGCCGGGCGCGGGCTTCCTTGGAAACTTGGCAAACGGAACAACAACAGGCCATCGCTCAACCGCCGGATCTGTTGGCGGAGTCGCTTGATCAAGCCGAGACGGCGGCCCAGGTGCGTGCGGCCCTGGCCCAACTGTCTGAAAATCAGCGCCAAGTTTTGCAGTTAGCCTACAGCGACGGCCTGAGCCAGTCGGCCATTGCTGAGCGCCTTGGTCTTCCCCTCGGAACGGTCAAAGCTTGGGCCCGACGGGGATTGTTGAAGCTGCGCCAAACCTTGCAGCCCGCTGTGGAGGATGCCTAGCCCCATGAGTTCTCCCATCCTTCCCCCCAATTCCGACGGCTCCAACCCCGTGCCCGAGCCAGCCCCCGTCGAGCCGTTGACCAATGCTGACGCAACCGATCTCGCCCTGGAGCCGATCGAGCCGATCGAGGTGGATTGGTTGTTGGCGGGCTATGTGTTGAATGATTTGGATTCGGATGAGGCGGCCGCCCTGGCCCAACGGTGGGATGAGGCGGCGATTCAACAAACCTTGCAAGAACTGCAAACCAGTTGGGACTTGGTGAACTTGCCTGCGCCCGTGCAGCCTGCTGCTGCCTTGCGATCGCGCATTTTGGCGGAAGCTGACCCAGCGGCTCGATCGCTGGACTCCTCACCACCGGGGCCATTGGCATTGTCCGCCGCGTCGGAGTCGGCTTCACCATCGCCCCCCTTCACCCGATCGACCCGATCGACCTGGTGGGCAGAAGTTCAGCAACTGCCTCGCTGGGCCCAACGGGCCGGTTGGGCAGCGGCGGCGATCATTGCGGCTTTGACGGCAAGTAATTGGTGGTTGTGGCGATCATTGCAAACCCAACAGGCCCAAGCGCCCGGCCGCCCGATCGTGGTGGTGTTGCGCACCGCCAATCAGGAATCGCCTGCTGGCCGAACCAACGCAGCGGTGGCGATCGAGGTTGATCCGTCCCGGATGGTCGGTCGTTTGCGAGTGGATCAATTGCCGCCCCTCGCGCCGGGCAAGGTCTATGTGCTCTGGACGGTGGTGGATCCCCAGGCTCCATTCACAACGGATCATAAAAATGCCATCTTGACCCATGTGTTTTCGGTGAATCAACCGAGCGATCGGGTTCAAAATTTAGTGTTGCCGAAGGCCTTTTTAGATCTTGAATATGTCAAGGCGTTGGCCATTTCGGTTGAAGATGCCAAAGCGCCCCAACGCCACCAATCACCGCCCATTTTGATTGAACGTCTTTAATTAAGTGCCGCTGATCTAGCCTTCAGTGATCTGAAACTTCAGCCCAGATTTTCCTAGGTTCTCGGATCCGTTTTCCAAAGCACCATAAAAGCGCCACTACTATTGGTCAGCTTCACCAAACTGAAAAAGAAAGTGATGCCACCGGTATTTTTAGCCATGAACAATTTGGACCCGCCGTAGTTGGGATCCATTTCCGTGACTTCAAATCCCAGTTTTTGCGATAGGGTTGGCTCAATGTAATCCAAATAAGCAGCATTGGCGGACATTTGAGGAATTGCCAACGAGGCAAAGGCCCCGCGATCGACCAAAATTTGGCCATCGGCTCCCACAAAATCCCCATAAATTCCCTCAGGAATAGTTTCAGGAATACTGACCATAAATTCCTGAAGCGTGGCCTCATCATTCGTGCCACTTTCCAGCAATTTAGCCAGGATCTCTTTGCTTAATTCATCCACCAATCCCTTGCCGCTGCCGGTGCTGTCGCCGCCCGCCTGATTCACGGGGGGCGTGTTGACCGGCGGCGTATTGGCTAAGGGATCTTCGCCTTGGGGATCGGGCTTGGGGGTGGGTTCCGGCTTTGCGG
>NZ_LIRO01000042.1:0-12563 GCF_002742025.1 Limnothrix sp. PR1529 | reverse complement strand
CTTCCACCATGCGCACCGGAGGCGATGACTTGGCGGAAGCGTTGGCGCTGTTGGGGGTGCGGCCCCGCTGGGATGGGGCGGCGCGGCGGGTGGTGGGGGTGGAAGTGTTGCCCCTGTCCGCGATCGGGCGGCCCAGGGTGGATGTGACCCTGCGAATTTCTGGTTTCTTTCGGGATGCCTTTCCCAACCTAATTGAACTGTTCGATCGGGCGGTTTACCTGGTTGCCGCGTTGGATGAAGCCGCCGCCGACAACCCGATCGCCCAGCGTGTGCGTCAGGAAACCGCCCAATGGCAAGCCAGCGGCCTGACCCAGGAGCAGGCCAGCACCCGCGCCCACTACCGCATCTTTGGTTCCAAGCCCGGAGCCTACGGCGCAGGCCTTCAGGGCCTGATTGAGGCTCAAAACTGGCAAAGCGACCAGGACTTGGCCCGGGCCTATCTGAACTGGAGCAGCTATGCCTACAGTTGCGCGGGTCGTTCGGGCCCCGTCAGCGGCGATGCACCCAGCAATGGCCTGGCGGCCCCAATTGGGCGATCGGCCCTGGAAGCCTTTGAGCAGCGATTACGGGAAATGCAAGTGGTTTTGCAGAACCAAGATAACCGCGAGCATGACCTTTTAGACTCCGATGATTACTATCAATTTCAAGGGGGCTTAACGGCCGCCGTGCGCGTCATTTCCGGGCAACAACCCACCGTCTATTTTGGAGACCATGCGCAACCCGATCGCCCCCGTACCCGATCGCTTGCGGAAGAAATTGCCCGAGTGTATCGATCGCGCGTTGTGAACCCCAAATGGATTGCCTCCGCCATGCGCCACGGCTACAAGGGAGCCTTTGAAATGGCCGCCACCCTCGATTATTTGTTTGCCTATGATGCCACGGCTCGCTGTGTCGAAGACTTCATGTATGACGGTGTGGCAGAGGCTTATCTGCTCGATCGCACTGTTCAGGACTTTGTGCGCCAGAAAAATCCCTGGGCCCTGCGGGATATGGCAGAGCGTTTGCTAGAAGCCCATCAGCGCGGTTTATGGATCCCTGCCGATCCCCAACGGTTGGATCAACTGCAAGCGATCGCCCTGGAAGCGGAAGCCGACCTAGAAGCTCGCTCATAGCACGAGGGCAATCGGCTATTTCACAGCTCAAGAATTTCCATCATTCTTGCTGATTCCTACTGTTTTAGAGGCTTCTAATTGCCATCAATCTTCATAAAAGACCGAGTTTTTCTTGAAGAAGAAATTCGATGGGGTCAAAAATTCTCGCCAGACTATATCCTTAAATTATATCCTGACAGAAAATATTGATTCGCATCTAAATTTTAATGTCGATTCAAAAATAGCCAAGATAAAAAATAAAACGCATCTCATTAATAAAAAAATAAACAATAACCCAGATGGTGAATTTATTGATGAATTTAATTGACTACAAAATAATAGAACTTGCTGCTCGTGAAATTATCAATAAATATGGCAACTTCTAGACATTGAATTGAGAATCGGAGACACTAGAGATAGTTTCTGATTCAGCCTGAAACTTAACAAGCACTTAACTATTTTTTGGTATGACTAAATTCGGCGATCGCTGATCATTCTGGGGCGGCCCCAGTTTTGATTTGCAGCGATCCCTCGTTAACTCTGGCTGACGCGGCCCGCTTTTTTGATCCCAGCCAGCCTTCAAGGAGCCTAGCCATGTATCACAAAATTTTGATTGCCATTGAAGATCCTTCCGTTGACCATGCTCCTTTTCGTCAGGGGATTGACCTGGCTGAAAAACTAGGCGCGTCGGTCATGTTGCTGCATGTGCTGTTTCCCGGCGAAGGCAATGCCCCTATGCCCCCCGGCGACGATTTATTTTTTGTGCCGGCTTTTCTGCCTGATGATGCTTTGTTGCAGCGCTATCACGAGGCTTGGCAGTCCTATATTGACGAAAATCTACAACAGCTCAAAGTTTTGGCCGACGTGGCCGCAGAACGCCAAATTCCTGCCGAGTGGTCGCAAAACCACGGTTCGCCCGGTAAGGTCATTTGTCAGCTTGCCCACACCTGGGAAGCGGATTTGGTGGTGGTGGGGCATCGTCGTCAATCGACGCTGAGTGAGCTATTCATGGGCAGTGTCAGTAACTATGTGCTGCACCATTGTCCCTGTGCGGTTTTGGTGACCCAGGAAGTATCGGAGGAAGCCAACTCCAGCAAACCGGTGGCTAATCCGTAGGCTTGTTGCAGCGCCAGGGAAGTACGGAACCAGCGCCCGATCGAAACGTTAGGGTTTAGTTGGCTCAGGGGCTTGAATTTTCGACTCCTGCGATCGAGCCAATTTTGGGTTGAAGGTTAGGGTGGGATGGCCAAAATCTGAGCTTTGGTGCAAACATGCGCTAGATTTTGGCCGGCTCCCGATAATTTGCACGGAACAGCGCGATCGGGAATGGAACTAGGTAGTTAGTGCCCATCCTCGCGGTCTATGCTAGGCTCAACAGGAGGTGTTCTGGGGCCATAAGTTTGCCTCATAGCATCGGGCAATTTGCGTTAAGCATTCTCAGCAAACCCTCGATCCGCACGATCAGTCACGATCAGCTCAGTGATCAACTTAGTGTTAGTGATCAACTCAGATCCGCAGCGATTAGGCTTTTCAACCGATCGCGCAGCTCGATAACCCTGGCTAGAGAATACTCAGTTGCTCGATTGGGTCAGTGCCTTGGTGCTGCACTCACTAAGAGAATTGCGATCACCTAGCCCGTCCAATCCGGATCTGCTTGCTCCGGTCTTGTTTGATGTAGGCAATATGGAGATTGCGCTTTCACCCGATTTTCTAGTCCGTTTCTGGGGCGTGCGAGGCAGCATTCCTGCACCGGGCAAGTCCACTGTGCGGTATGGCGGCAACACGTCCTGCGTGGAGTTGTGTGTTGGCGGGCGGCGCTTAATTTTTGATGGCGGTACGGGCCTGCGGTCTTTGGCTGAGTCAATGGCTCCTGGCGAAACGCTGGATGCTTTTCTGTTTTTCACGCATTACCACTGGGATCACATTCAGGGTGTGCCGTTCTTCGCGCCCCTGTTCACGCCGGGCAATCGGCTGACGGTGTATGGGTGCCAAACGAATACGGGCGAGCCGCTGAAACATCATTTCTGCGATCGAATTCTGAATCCCCATTCCCCAATTCCCGTGGGACAGATCAAGGCGGAGGTCGATTTTTATGACCTAACGGCTGGGGATCAGTTTGTGGTGGATGGGGATATTGAAATTGAGACGGGGCTGCTCAACCATCCCAACGGAGCCATGGGCTACCGGATTACCTGGAATGGGAAAACGGTGGTCTATGCCACTGATACGGAGCATTTGCCCGATCGAATGGATGAGCACGTGGTGCAACTGTCTCGTGAGGCAGACGTGCTGATTTACGATGCCATGTACACCGATGAGGAATACAACAACCCCCGATCGTCCAAGGTGGGTTGGGGTCACTCCACTTGGCAAGAGGGAGTCAAGTTGGCGGAAGTGGCGGGCGTAAAGCATCTGGCGGTCTTTCACCACGAGCCAAACCACAGCGATGATTTTCTGGATGAAGTGGAACGGCAACTGAAGGAGCGATCGCCCGATTCTTTCCTGGCTCGTGAAGGGATGGAATTCAAAATTCCCTGACTGAAAGCAGACAAAGGATTTCAGACGCATTAATCGCATCAATACTGCGCCTGACCCAGCATGACTGAGTCAGGCACGATCCAACTTGGAAATTGCAACGGAACAATTAACCGCCGCTGACCGGTGGAATTAAAACCAGTTCATCCCCATCCCGCAGCAGGGTACTATCGGGCACAAACTGAAAGTTAATGCCGAAGCGGGTCATGTTTCGCCAATGTCCCAGGTTGGGATGCTTTTGGATCATCAGATCGCAAACTTCACCGGCCGTGATACCAGCGGGCAATTCCCAAATCAGCTCTGATTTGCCGAATGTTTCTTGATAGACGGCAAAAAGTTTGATCGTGATCCGAATGTGGGTGGGGCCGTGGGATTGGGGGTGAATCACCTGGCTTTCGGTGCAAAAGGCTTCAAATTGCCGATCCCAAGGATCCGTGGGTAGCGCGTCCAATAGGGCAAAGTCGAAACATACGCCGATCGTGTGGGTATTGGAGCGCACCTCCGCCAACAGTCGATCGTAGTACCCTCCCCCGTAGCCTAGCCGATAGCCCAGGCGATCGGCCCCAACGCAGGGGGCCAAAACTAAATCCGCCGCCGTTGGTTCCACCACGGGCGCATCGCTAGCGGGTTCCTGAACCCCATAGGCCCCCGGTTCTAGCGGTTCGCCCGGTTGCCAGCGATGCCAAATCAGCAATTCCCCTTGGCAACGGGGCAACACCCAAATTTTGTTGCGTCCCAACTCCGTTTGCGCCAAGGGCAAAATATCCGGCTCCAAACGATGGCTCACATAGGCAAAAATCACCTGTGCCGTTTGCCACTCTGGGAGGGACTGGATCCGATCGCGCAGGGCCGTGCTGAGGTTGTGCCATTTGTTTTGCGGCATAACCTGGCGTTGCAGTAACAGCGCTCTACGTAGCGGCTTTTTTTCTGGATTGGGACGATACATGGCAGAGCGGACCCAATGCAAGCGCGGGTCTTCGATGGTAACCCAATTACCGGGCCCGAATCATGGGAATCAGTGGGTAATTCAGGAAGATTAATGGAGATGGCTAGAAGCTGCCGTTGATTGCCTCTGGTCAACTTGGAGAGGGCTAATCCAGGCCTGGAGTTGGCGGCCTATCCTGGAAAAAACGAGCGGTAAAGGGTGGCGCGTTGGCCATGAAGCGCGATCGATTCTTGCGGTTAATGCTGGGTGGTGTGGCCGGTGCTGGTCTGGTGAGTTGTGGTCAGGGATGGGGGCTGAATGCTCAACAATCGTCATCCAAACAAGTCCCATCAACACAGTCCCCATCAACACAATCCTCACCAATGACAGGGCTAACGCAGGCTGACTCGTCCCGCCGGGTCTTGATTATTGGGGCGGGAATTGCCGGGTTGGCCGCCGCCCGTCAGTTGCGATCGCGTGGATGGGATCCGGTGGTGCTGGAGGGGCGCGATCGGGTCGGGGGGCGTTTGTGGTCTTTGCGACCCTCGGCCCTGAAGGGGGTGGCGCTGGATTTGGGAGCCAGTTGGATCCATGGCATCCAGGGCAACCCGATCACCGCCTTGGCTCAGCAGTGGCAAATTCCCACCGTGGCCACGGATGCCGAAAATCAGTGGCTTTATGACTGGGATGGTCGGTTAGTTGATGATGCCCGGCACGATCGCCTAGAGCAGGTTTTAGAGCAGGTGTTGGCTCAACAGAACCGGTTGCGGGAAAAGCGTTCCACCGATCGCCCACTGCTAGCGGACTTGCAAGCCTTGGTTCAGCGGGCTAACCTCACGGCCGACGATGAACGGGCGGTTTGGACATTACTGAAGGGGTCGATCGAGCATGAATATGCCGGATCGATGGCGGAGCTATCGGCCAATGAGTGGGATGCGGGCGACGGTTTTGAGGGGGCAGATGTGCTGTTCCCCACCGGCTACGACTCGATCGCCCGTCGCTTATCCAGTGGTTTGACATTGCAGGTCAACCAGGTGGTGCGCCGAATTGAGCATGATCAACAGGGAGTCAAAATCACCACCGATCGCGGTGAATGGGTTGGGATCGCGGCCGTGGTGACCTTGCCGATCGGGGTGTTGCAGTCGGGTCAAGTGACCTTTGCCCCAGCCCTGCCCGAGACCCACCAAAGCGCCATCAATCGACTGGGAATGGGCATTCTGAACAAAATCTATTTAGAATTCCCTCGCTCCTTTTGGCCCTCAGAGTCGGATTGGATCGGGTTTGTTTCCGATCCGCCGGGTTTGTGGAATGAGTGGGTGAATTTCCAGCGGGTCAGCGATCGCCCCATTTTGTTGGGGTTTAATGCGGCTCAACAGGGCCGCGAGCTGGAAGCCCTCAGCGATGGGCAACAGGCCGCCAGTGCCCTCAAGGCTCTGCGACGGATGTTTGGCCCCAAAATTCCTGACCCAACGGCGGTTTGGGTGACTCGTTGGGGGCGCGATCCCTTTGCGGGCGGCTCCTATTCCTTCCTGCGAGTGGGGGCGACCTTGAGCGATCGCGGTCAACTGACCAAACCCGTGGCCGATCGCCTATTTTTTGCCGGGGAAGCCACCTCTCGCAATCACGCGGCCACGGTTCACGGAGCCTATCGATCGGGTCAACGGGCTGCGGATCAGATCATGGCAATTCATGACGGTTCTGCCTAGGTTCCGCCTAGCAATTCACGGCCCTGAATCTGAATTGGTTAAATTGCGAGAGCCTTTGGCTGGCTTTCATCCCGATTGCTTTGTGCTTGAGTATGGCTTTCGGAATTAAGGGAAGGCCGAATTCATTAAAATTCGGTGTCAAGAAAATCTGGTTTTAATAATTCTGGTGTCAATAAATTTGGTGTGAATCAAATGGAACGTTGGTTTTTAGGCGGGGCTGGATTTTTAGGAGCAATGGCGGTGGCGGCTGGGGCCTTCGGCAGCCATGTGTTAGCGGAAAAACTGAGCGATCGCGCCTTGGCGATTTTTGAAACGGCTGCCCGCTATCAACTCATCCATGCGCTGCTGTTGGGGATGGTTGCGGTGGCGATGGGCGCGATGCCCAAACCCGTGGCCCCGAGCCTCCCGATCGCCGGGGTGTCTGCCCTGCTGGGGATGGTGCTGTTCAGTGGCAGCCTTTACGCCCTCAGTTTCGGCGCGCCCAAAATTTTGGGTGTCATTACCCCGATCGGGGGCGTGGGTCTCATTGTCAGTTGGCTCGCGTTTGGGCTGGCAGCTTTTCAAGGTGCAAAACCGTAGCCACCAGTAGGGAAATTTCGCCCCGATCGCCCAATTGCCCTTGCCTGATCGCCCGCCAATCGCGATAGAATACAGGAGCATTCAGCGATGGTTATCTACTCCCATAGCAGCCAGCTCAAGAGCACCTAGGAACAAATTAATTGGGAATGCACTAATTAATGCCTTGATTCCTGAAAGCTCAACTTAGTCTGCCGTTGCCCTCCTGGAATGGCCGTTGCCAAACCTAGCTTGGGGCGATCGCAACCCTAAAAACGCTGGAAAACACTGCTAACACCACGGGGCTGTCACGGTTTCGACGTGCTGGGAACAGGTACTGAGTGATGCAGGCCGAGAGCGGGCTAACTCTCGTAAATCAATGGCTCAAAAAAGTAGATGCGAACAACATCGTTCCTTTCGCTCGCAAGACTGTGGCTGTTGCCTAAGTTTTGTAACACCTCTAACTAGACGGTTGAGCACTCGCTGTCCGACTCCGTTAAGGTCACCGAGTTTAACCCCAACGGATGCGCTGTCCGGTCTTCTTCGGTTGGCCTGCTAGCAAAGACTTTAATCGAGGCATCCTACCGCTAGGGATTAAGTAGTGGTCCCTGTCTCAAGGGTCAACGAGACTAAGCCTGTGAATGAACAAGGTATAACTACTTGGTGCGGACGATGGGTTCGACTCCCTCCAGCTCCACTCCGTTACGGTTAGTCACTGATTGCTAATTAGAAACTGGTGATCTAAAAGCCGGTTGTATGGTTAACAAGCCAACGCATTAACTCACTCAAAACCCGACTTGGCATTGCGCTAGGTCGGGTTTTGCTTTTGTTCAACTTTTTGTTCAACCAAACTGTTTAAGCCGATGCTCTGAACCTAGTGGCCGTCGCCATCATCACCGCCATCGCTGTGGCTGCCACTATCGCTGACCATATCGCCCCAATCATCATCATCGGCGGCTTGGTTTGCTGTTTCGGGATTGCTGGTCGCTTCGGTGGGTTCTGGTTCGGTGGAGTCTGGCTCCGTAGACTCGATCGACTCAGGCTCCGTAGACTCGATCGACTCAGGCTCATTAGGAGTGCTTGCGATCGGCTCAGATTCCGTAGACTCGCTCTCCTCAACAGCCGCCGAATCCGTCACTAATTCAGAAGTAGCCAATAGATCAGCCGTGCTCACTGGTTCAGTGGCATCCAGTGGCTCGGGATCACCAGGAATCGGGAGATTCTCCGGGGCGATCGTGGCGACCTCTTCCTGGGGCGCATTGGTGGTTTCTGGGGGCGTTGCTGACTCTGGTTCAGGAACCTTGGCGGGCGCGGCCACTGGGGCATTTTCCAAATCGGGTAAGACTTTGGTGAGCCGGACACTGAGGCGCAGGAAGCTGCTGGGAACGTTGCCAACGGGAAAAGGCTCGATCGCGCTGAAGGCGGTCTGCGGAGTGAGCAACACCCACAAAGACACGAGGGCAACGGCGAGCAGCAGGCTGCCCAAAAGCGCTCCCAACCACACCACCAACAGCCCGATCGCCCGTTGATCCAGGGGGGCAATTTCCGCCGCCAAGGGGGAGAGTTGATCCAGCCGTTGCAAAGCCCAAAGCACCAAAAGGGACGCAACCAGCGCGATCGCCTTGGTTTCCCAGCCGGCCCAGCGTTGCAAAATTCGTTGCTGCGTTTCGTTGAGGCGATCGGCCCGCAGGCTCACCAGCAAAACCGAAAAGGGATAAAACGGGCGTAACCACTGCATGGCCACGATCGGAGCAGTTCCCAACAGCCCCACCAACAGCCAGTCCCAGCCACCCGGCAGCAGAGGATCCCCCGCCGCCAACCCCAGTAAACACAACTCCGCACAGAGGGGCAGCGCTGCCAACCCCGCCAAATGCACCCAAAGATACGGATCGCGTTTTGGCCCCTGCACGATCGACCTCCTTCCCTCTCTGTTTGATTCGTTCTGTGTGTTAGTTGCTCAGCCGGTTGAATGAAAGCCAGTTGAATCAAGGCTGTTTTAATCAAGACCGGTTTTATCAAGGCTAGTCCAGACCCAAACTTATTGGACTACGGCCAGTTGAATGACGGCTGGTTTGATCAAAATTCATTCATCAAAGTTCATTCATGGACAACCCGATCGGCCCTGCTTCTTCGGCTAAGGCGCTATCCAACGGCTGGGCAAGCTTTGTAACCAGCATAGACGCTTTCTGCTCGGTCTCCCTGTCGGCAAAAAAGCGTGCTGACATGCGCTGGTAGTGGTCGCAGAGGTTGGTTTTTTGGCGGGCAAAGTCCACGATCGGGCTGGAATAGGGTGGCTCAATGAAATTCCCGATGTGACCGTAGGCTGTGGCATCCAGCGTAGTTGGGCGATCGCCCATAAAAAAGGGCTTATCGGCCAGAAAATCTGAAAGGGCCTGCAAATCCGCCGCAATAAGTTGATATAAATCAGCGTCACTCAGTCGGCCCAGGCCCTGTTGCGTCATCTGTTGCAGAATGCTTTGGCGAAATTTCTCCGCGAAGGCCACGCTCTGGGCCTTGCTCCAGTGACTGGGAACCAGAGTCAAGACTAAGTTTTGATAGTCTTGCCAGTTTTCTTCATCGCGGTAGCGAATCGCAATTCCACCCCAGTAGAGATGTTCCTTAATCAGGCGACGGAAAGCCAGGGCGATCGCGCGATCAGCCTGGCTTAAACCGGCTTCCAAATCAATACCTTGGGTTTGGCGAAAGCGCTCAATAATTAACGCGGTGTCGCCCCATTTTTGCCCTGCTTCTTCAATAAAAGGAATTTTGCCATAGGGGGCCTGAGCCAGATCCTGAGCGGTGGCTAAGGCTGTTTGGTAGGGTAACTCGGCAATTCGTAACCAAGTTTCCAATTCCATGCAAGCCGGACTGACGCTAGCCAGCCCCCAACGGGACGGAGCAGTGTAGAGCGTAATCATTCAAAGCAATCAAAAACAGCAAAAATAATCAGCAGGCTCAGAATGGCTCAATGACGATCCAGAGCCACCTTGGGTTTCGGTTTCCCCGCTGGACTATTCCGTCAGTTTTAACAGACCCGATGCGATCGGGCTGTGATGCCAGACAAAAGAATTAGCCCCGATTAGCACGTGGTTAGTGACTAGTCGGGGCTGATGAAAACCCAGATCAAGGGTGATGGGGCGATCGAGCCGGAATCGATCGGACTATGAACTCGATCGCCCTCAGCGAAGCAGTGGGCTGATTCGCTGATTAACCTTCCGAAAATGTCCTAGAGGGACAGGGTGCGACGCTTGGCCACCAGGCGGTAAGCCTCGATGATGTCGCCCATTTGCCAGTCGTTGAAGCCCGAGGAGTTCACACCGCACTCGTAGCCGCTGTTCACTTCCTTGGTGTCTTCCTTGAACCGCTTCAGCGAATCCATGCGACCTTGGAACACCAGTTCCTTGCCTCGGCGCACCCGCAGCAGACAATCGCGAATCAGCTTGCCCGACTGCACATAGCAACCGGCCACCGTGCCGCGACCCACCGGGAACACACCCCGAACTTCCGCTTGACCCAGCGGTTCTTCCACCTCTTCCGGATCGAGCATCCCTTCCATGGCGGCCTGGATGTCGTCCAGCAGTTTGTAGATCACGCTGTATTCGCGGACATCAATACCCGCTTCATCGGCGGAGCGACGAGCACCAGGCGCGAGGGTGGTGTTGAAGCCCACAACCACGGCGCTACTGGCGGCAGCCAAGTCAATATCCGTTTCGGAGATTTCGCCCGGTGCAGCCAACAACACGCGCACTTGCACTTCGTTTTGGGGCAGTTGTTGCAAAGATCCCAGAATGGCTTCCAGGGAGCCTTGCACATCGGCCTTGAGCACGAGGTTCAGTTCCTTCAGCTCGCCCTCTTGTGCCTGACCAGAAATGCTGGTGAGGCTGACGCGACGGGAAGCCATGGCCTGTTGCAGACGGCTTTGGCGCTGTTGGTCGCTGCGCTGAGAGGCGATCGCCCGGGCATCTTTTTCGTTGGCGAAGACTTCAAATTCTTCCCCAGCGGCCGGAACTTCGCTCAGACCCAACACCTCAACGGCGAAGGAAGGAGTGGCGGCATCAACGCGATGACCACGATCGTCAATCATCGCCCGCACCTTGCCCAGAGCCGGGCCGGCGAGAAGGATGTCGCCAACTCGCAGGGTGCCGTTTTGCACCAGCAGGGTGGCCACCGGACCACGGGCCCGATCAAGGTGGGCTTCAATGACCGTCCCGCGCGCCAGGCGATCGGGATTAGCCATCAAGTCTTCCACTTCTGCCACCAACAGCAGGTTCTCCAGCAGGTCATCCAAGTAGAGACCCTTGAGGGCACTCACGGGAACCATAATCGTGTCCCCGCCCCACTCTTCCGGCACAAGGCCGCGCTCGGCCAGTTCCTGCTTCACCCGATCGGGATTTGCGCCTTCCTTGTCAATCTTGTTAATGGCCACCACGATCGGCACTTCTGCCGCGCGGGCATGGCTGAGAGCCTCGATTGTTTGGGGTTGCACTCCGTCATCGGCCGCCACCACCAAAATGGCAATGTCCGTGACCCGTGCCCCCCGAGCACGCATGGCCGTGAAGGCTTCGTGACCCGGTGTATCCAAGAAGACCACCTTCTTGCTGCCGCCCTCTTGATCCACCTGCACGTGGTAAGCCCCAATGTGCTGGGTAATGCCACCGGCTTCCCCTTGGGCCACCTTGGTTTTGCGGATCGAGTCGAGCAGGGTGGTTTTCCCGTGGTCTACGTGACCCATGATCGTGACAACCGGCGGGCGGCGCTGGAGGCTTTCCAGGTCGGCCACATCGAGCATTTCGGTCACCTTGCGGGCTTCCGATTCCTTCTCGGCGGTTTCCACCATCACCCCCAACTCCTCGGCCACCATCGTGGCTGTCGGAACATCGAGGGTTTGGGTAATGCTGACGGCCATCCCTTTCAAGAACAGGCGCTTCACCACTTCCGTTTCTGGAACGGCCAGCTTTTCGGCCAACTCGGCCACCGTCAGCCCCTCCGTGAGGGTAATCAGCTCCGGTCGTTCCTTCTTGACCTGTTGTTCCCGACGTTCCCGTTGAGGCGGGCGCGAGGCCCCCTTCTTGGTAACCGGTTTGGGCTGCGGAGCGGGCTTCGGCGGGGTCACACCCTTGGGCTTCGGCGGCCGGGCGATCGATAGGCTGACCTGGAAGGGAGCCGGCTGACCGTCCACCCCTTCCATCATCAGTTCATCATCTTCTTCGAAGTCGTCTTCGTCTTCGAATTCCACCTGGTTACGGCGCTTGTTCTTGCCAGCCTTGTCCTTGGCAATTCTGGCCCGCTCTTCCTCTTCCGCTTCCCAATCTTTGCCCTTCTTGGTGGGGCGATTCAGGGTCGGTCGATTCAGCTTGTTTTCATAATCTTCGCCGCTGCTGGCCGGACGTGTGGGTTTTTCCAGCAGTTTGGCCGCGGGGGCTGCGGCCGTGCCGTCAGCGCTACCGTCGGCTGTGGCTTCGGTGGGGCGCACGGGTTTCGGCCGGCGCAACTCCACGATGGTTGGCGGGGCCCCTTTGCCAGGGCCACCGGCTGCGGGGCCTTTGGCCTCGCCGGGCCGGGTGGGGCGGGATGGGCGACTGGGCGCACCCGCGCGGGGTTCAGCAGGCTTGCTTTCGGCAGGCTTGGCTGGCCGCGATGGCGGCCCCACCAGCTCGGGTTTTTTGACCGGGCGCGGCGCTGTGCCGGGACGGGGCGGGGTTTTCAGTTCGGCTTTCTTTTCGGCAATGGGTTCCGGTGTTGCCGAAGCGG
>NZ_LIRO01000007.1:0-34155 GCF_002742025.1 Limnothrix sp. PR1529 | reverse complement strand
ATCGGGGGTGGGCTTTGGGGGCTAACGAGCTGGCTGCTGGGTCGATCGCCCGCTTTGCTCACCCAGGCCCGCCAAGCGCGATCAACTCCTTCAATTCCCCGCCTTGCGGAAACCAACCAGCAACTCACCCAGCAAATCAACTGGCTGCAATTGATTCCCCCTTGGCCCCTGTTGCCCCATGACCAGGCCCAAGCCCAATTGCCCACGCTCAAAGAACAGCAATCCGCCATTAACCGCGAGCTGACGATCGCCCGGGGCCTGAACACCGCTGAAAATGCGGCCATAAAAGCCGCCCGCTTGGTGCAAAATCCGCCCCACCCGCCGGATGTTTGGCAACAGGCCAAGCAGCAATGGCAGTTGGCCATTCAAACGTTGGCGAGTCTGCCGCCGGATGCGTTGACGGGGGCAGTGATTCAAAGCAAGCTAGCCACCTATCGATCGAACCTGGCGGCGATCGAACAGCAATTGGCTGTGGCAGTGCAGGCGGTGGAATTTAACAATCGCGGGGTTGAGGAACTGAACAACGAACGCTACCGCGAGGCGATCGCTTGGTTTCAGCAGGCCCTGACTCACAATCCCAAGATGGCGGAGGCCCTGTTGGGGCAAGGGTTGGCGCAAGTGGCCCTCCAAGACTATCGATCGGCATTGGAGTCCTTCAATCGATCGATTACTGCCAAGGGAGATTTTGTTGATCCCTATCTCTATCGGGCGGAAACTCGCTATGAATTTGGTGATGCGGCCGGGGCGATGGCGGACTTGGATCAAGCCATTGCCCTGGATAACCAGCGGGCGACGGCCTACCTGCTGCGAGGGGTGATCCATTTTGCCGAAGACCAAGCCAATCAAGCCCGATCGGACTTAAACAAAGCTGTGGAGCTGTTTTCGCAACAGAAAGATTTTGATGCTGCAACCCAAGCCCGCACCCTGCTGGCGCAACTGCCCGCTGAATTGCCGCCCGCTGAATTACCGGTGACAGAATCTGCCCCGCCGGACAATCCAGCAGTGGCGGTGGAGGACGATGACGATGACGATGACAAACGTCGTCGTCGTCTCTCGTTGCAGGATGTGCGATCGACCTGGGATCGGGTGCGCCGTTCTGGTCGCCGTCGCCGCTAGGTTTTGCGATCGACCACTTTCCCCGATGCCCGCAGGCTGCCCAATTTCAGGATCCCCAATTGTCCATGACCGCGAACCGATCGAGCGTCAACGCCCCAAGAACAATCTGGCTGGGAGCCAAGGCTGCCCAGGTGCAGCGGGCGATCGCCCAAGGTCTTTGGGGCCCCTTTGATTGGGTGCTGACCCCTACCCGGCAAGCGGCCCGGGCGATCGGAGTGCAGGCCCAATCGCTCGATCAACTCCTGAAGCGGTTGCGACTGGATGGCAACCTGGCTCCGATGCTGATGCGTCAGCGGGCTTTGCGATCGGCCGTGGCGGCGGTTTGGCCTGAGGTGGAAGCGGGTCAATATGCCAATACGATCGCCCCTGTGATTCGGGAAATGTTGCACAACGGCTGGTCTCTGGCGATGGCGGCCCAGGAACCTACCTTGAGCGATCGGGCGCGGCGGTTGGTGACCATCGCCCAGGCTTATTTGCAAGCGCTGCAATTAGCGGGCGATCAGAAACTGGATGATCAACAACTGAGCGATCAGCAACTGGGTGATCAACAACTGGGCGATCAATCCATGCAGCGGCGGGCTGTCGATCGACCAGCCGATCGACTAGATGCGGCCCAAATTTATGGACAGGCGGCTCAGGCGATCGCCCAGGGCGCAGTGGATCCCCTGGTGTTGGGCCTGTGGGGCTATGGCTATTTGGCTCCCGACGCGATCGCCCTTATCGATGCCCTGGCGGGGCACGGCAGTTGCCTTTGGTGGCCCGACCACCCGGCTTTGCATCGGTTGCTGCCGGACTGGGAACAGCGGGGCTGGACGGTGCGATCGGCGGCGGAATTCTTTGCGGAATTCTCTGCGGAATCCGAGGCAACAGCCTCCCCAACCGAATGCCAACCCTGGCAACGGGCGATCGCCTTTCCCACCCTGGAGGACGAGGTGCGCTGGGTTCTGGCCAAGGTCAAACAGCATCTTCACCAAGGCGTACCGGCGAACCAAATGGTGCTGATTGCCCGCGATGAGCAACGCTACGGGCCCAAGCTGTTGGAGGTGGCGCAGGAATTTGAAGTTCCGGTGCGGTTGCTGTATGGCGTGCCCCTCACGCAAACGCGGGTGGGCCATTGGGTGCAATGCCTGCTGGAAGCGGCCCAACAACAATGGGCCTATGAGCCAGCAGTGCAATTATTGCGCCACCCGATCGGGCGCGATCGCCTAGAAGGTCAATGGGAAACGGCCCGCCGCCTACGCCCCGATCGCCCCAAGGCCTGGGTTCATGCCGGTCTTGATCTTACCGATTTGGCCCCACCGGCCCAATCGGCCCGCCGCCGTGCCACCCGTGAGCAGTGGGTGAGTTGGGTGCAGGACTGTGCCCGATCGCTGGAGATTCGATCGGGCGCACAGCATTGGCCCAGTGAAGCCAACGCCCTCAGCAGCCTGAATCACCACCTGATTGAGCTAGCCCGTCCTAGCCACGAAACATTAACCCTGGCCAGCTTTGCCCAGGAATTGCGGGAACTGTTGAGCCTCATTTCCGTGCCCCGTCACCCCGGCCGAGGGGGCGTGGAATTGCACAACCCCGCCAGCCTGATTGGGGCCCAATATCGCTACGGATTTGCCCTGGGAATGGTGGAAGGCTGGTGGCCCGCCCCGATCGCCCCAGATCTGGCCCTCGACTGGTTCGATCGACGCGCCCTCACCCAAGCCGGGTTTCCGATGGCTGGCACTGCCGAACTGGCGGATCAAGAACGCCTCCACAACAGCGCCGCCTTTGCCACCATCCAAGAGCAATTGGTGTTCAGCTATCCCCAGTGGCACGGCCAGCAACCCCAATTCCCCAGCGCCCTGCTCCGCGATCCCCCAATCAAACCCACCGAGCCGGAGCCGGTTCCCGATGTCAGCCCTTTGACCAGTTGGCAGCGGTTTTTAACCCGCCCCGATCGCCCCGCAGACCTGGCCCAGGATCCCTTCGGCCCAGTGCTAGAGCGAGCTTGGCGGATGGAATGCCAACGATTGGGCGGCGGCCAGCCCGATCGCCCGGAAGATTTGGCGTTTCACGGTTTCCTTGGCTCCCTCGCTGCCATGGATCCCGATCGACATACCTTCAGCGCCTCCCAAATCACCGATCTGGGGCAATGTCCGTTCAAATACTTCGCGCGACGCGTTCTGCGGCTCCAAGAACCCCAAGAAACCGAAGCCGACTTGCCCTGCAACAGCAAAGGCAACCTTTACCACCGTGTTTTGCAAAAGCTGGGGGAACAACAGCGCGATCGGCAAGCGCCCGTTTTCAATGACCCTGAGCAACGGTTGGCGGCCCTCGAAACCTGGCTGACCGAAGCGGCCACCGAACTGCAACTGCCGCGCCACCTCACTTGGACAGCCCAGCGCCAAGAACTCCTGGCCCAATTGCAGTGGTTAATTTTGCAAGACACCTTTTTACCCGCCGAGTCCACAATCCTCCATTGCGAAGTGCCCTTTGAAGGGGAGTGGCTGGGCCTGAAGGTGAAGGGCATGATCGATCGGGTGGATCAGTCCCCCGCTGGCTTGGTTCTGATTGATTACAAAACCGGCAAAGCTGAAGGAGCCAAAGTCAAAGACCAAACCGGCCAAGCAAACCTGGATGTGCAACTGTTGGTTTATGCCAGCGCCGCCGCTCAATTGGCTCCCGAAACCCCCGTCGCCAAGGCCTATTACTACAGCCTGCGGGAAGCGAAACTCGTCTCGCCTCAATCGCTCACCAGTGACAACCCAGAGGTGGGAGCTTTGGTGCAACGGTTGCGCCACCACCTGGCCGCAGGGGAATATCCCGTGGATCCCGATCGGGAATATAAAGCCTGTCAGTTTTGCGAAGCCTCATCGGCCTGTCGTTGTGTCCAGGATGGCTGATTACAAGCGGAATTCGCCCTACGATTAGCTGAGCAACCGCCACAGAATGGTCTGAAATTAGTCTGG
Source organism: Limnothrix sp. PR1529 (assembly GCF_002742025.1). Taxonomy (NCBI): domain Bacteria; kingdom Bacillati; phylum Cyanobacteriota; class Cyanophyceae; order Pseudanabaenales; family Pseudanabaenaceae; genus Limnothrix; species Limnothrix sp. PR1529. The sequence continues at coordinate 30,097 of NZ_LIRO01000007.1, read as the reverse complement.
AAGTAGTCTGAAAATTTCCTGAATTTGAGACTCTTTTCCCTGCGATTGTTAGCCGTTACGATGCACGGGTGCTGATTCTCGATCGCGATCGGGTCGATCGCTCAGCCTCCTCCCCTTTCTCCCCCCTCCTTCCAGGTGTCTGAACGTCGCCGTTTTCGTCCGATCGACCAACGACCGTTCCAAAAGATTTGGATTGGGGCTGCATTCTTTGCGGTCACCCTCATCATCTCCGTCACGGGCTACATGATCGCCGGTTGGGGGTTTCTTGATGCCTTCTACATGACCATCATCACCGTCTTTGGCGTGGGTTATGGGGAAATTGGCCCCATGACCCCCCATTTGCGGGCCTTCACGATTTTTGTGATCATCGCGGGCACTTCTTCGGCGGTCTACACTGTAGGGGGGGTCTTCCAAGCCCTGGCCGAGGGCGAAATGAATCGGCTACTGGGGGCCAGGCGCATGAGTCGAGATATTGATCGCCTCAAAGATCATGTGATCATTTGCGGGTTGGGCCGCATTGGTCGGCTATTGGCCCGCAAGCTGGTGGAAACGGGCCAGCCCTTCGTGGTGATTGACTCCAATCCTGAACGGGTGGAGCGGGGTGTCAATCTGGGCTATTTGGTTTATGAAGGCAACGCCACCGATGAATCGGTTTTGCGAGCGGCGGGCATTGAGCGGGCCAAGGCCCTGGCCACGGTGTTGCCCGATGATGCGGAAAATGTGTTCATTACCCTGACCGCCCGGGGCATGAATCCCCACATGACGATCGTGGCTCGGGGCGAAGCGGCCAGCACCGAAAACAAGCTGAAGCTGGCCGGGGCCGATCGAGTGGTTTTGCCAGCTAATATTGGGGCGGAGCGGATTGCTCAAATTTTGAATCACCCCTCTGCCCTCTATTTTTTGGAAGAAGACAAGGGCCGAGCCACCCTCAGCGAAATGCTGTCGCGGTTGGATGTGAAGCTGGACGAAGTGCCCGTGCGCCCCCAATCCCCCTTGGATGGCCGGACGATCGGGGACGTGGAAGTGCGTGGCCATGGCACATTCATCGTTGTGGCCCTGCTGCAAAAGGACGGCAATACCATCATTCACCCACCCCAATCGACGCAACTTTATCCGGGCGATACGCTGATCGTGATGGGTCACAGCGACGATATGCCCACCTCCGTGTTTGGTCGGGAATATAGCCGCAACCACAACCGCAACCAACGCTATCGCGGCCTCCCCCGTTAGCGGGCAGCCACCAGTCTTAGACCGAGGTTCAAGGAACGAATGCCGCTAATTTCAGCCCCAATGACCAACGCTGACTCGGATTCGGGGCCCGTGGTCAATCATCGCCGCCCGTTGTCTTGCTGGGCGATCGGGATTGATCGGGCCGGGTGGTTGCGGGTTTGCCCCGCCCAAGTGCTGCGAGGGTTGCTGATGGTGGGGGTGTTGTTGTGGGGTTGGGGGTTAATGGCGTTGCCGGTACGGGCCGAGAGCCTGACGGATTTGCAGCGGTTGTTTCGGAACACCGTTTGCCGCCACTGCGATCTCAGCTATGCCAACTTGGCGGGGGTAAACCTCAGCGATGCCTACTTGGGCGACACGGATTTGGTGGGGACTGATTTACAAGGAGCTTTGCTCGATCGGGCCAACTTGACCCGGGCCCGGGCAATTGGGGCCAGCTTTGCCCAGGTGCGTGCTGACCATGCCAACTTCAGCAACGCCGACCTCAGCGGAGCCAACCTCGCCCAAGCTCACTTGGAGGCAGCCCGCCTCAACCGCGCCACGATCGTTAGCGCATCGCTCGAAGGCAGCATCCTGCACCAGGCCGAACTCACCGAAGCGGACTTGCGAGACAGCAACCTCACCCGCGCCAACCTATCCCAAGCCGACTTAACCCGTGCTTCCTTGACCTATGCCCGCTTGAACCAGGCTGACCTGCGGGGCAGCATTTTGCGAGGAGCCGACTTGCGCCAAACAGACTTCAGCGGCGCGGACTTAACCGGCGCAGACCTGACGGATACCAATCTGGAAAAGGCGATCCTTTGCGGCGCTCGTCTGGCCGATGGCAAAGTGTCGCGCCAAGGCTGTCCCCGATCGCCTGCGGGTGATACCATCAAAGGCGGAAAATTTTGACGCAAACGCATAGGGGACGGACATCATGGATATCATCACCCTCGGTTGGGTTGGCTTGCTGACGGTTTTCACCTTCTCGATTTCGATGGTGATTTGGGGCCGCAACGGCTTCTAAGTTCCCGGGGCTGTGGCCAAGTCTGTTGCCGAAGCTCGATGTTTAAGAATGCATTTCAGGGATCAATAAAGATTGTCGATCGGGTTGATTCATACACCCTCGATCGACAGTTTTGTTTAAGTGGCTTTATCTTGTTTTTTGACCCTTGATTTTTGATTTTTGGTGAGGATTCCCGTGGAAACTTCGGCCTTAACCGTTTTATCGATCGTGGCCATGGGCTTGATGGTGGTGGTTACGGGCGGCATTGTGTACCTAACGGCCGCTGAGTGGCGCGATCGCCGCCGCCAAAAAACTCCCCAAAAGCGCTAGGGCCCGTCGTCAAATCGCCTGAAATCCTGATTCTATCGTTAGCAGATAGTGGGAGACAAGGGGCTTGAGCATCTTGCTACCTAACGATTTGGTGGCGGTAACAGCCATATAATTTAACCCAGCGAATTAAGGCAGGTACGCTAGTAGGGTGGGCAGTGCCCACCAAATTCAGGTAAACAAATCCAGGAAGGCAAATCAAGGTAAATAGAAGCCTAGAAGCGCCCTTTTGAGTTTGCGCGTTCTTGGCTAGCTAGACTCTTTTGGGGCTAGATGAACTCTGGACTAGACTGCAAAATTTTCGGCTAGTTCCTGGCCTGTTGCTGATACATCGCTCGCAACACCAAGGCCGGATCAATCCAATCTTTCCCGTATTTAATACCCCAATGCAGGTGCGGCCCCGTGGTGCGGCCCGTCATGCCCACACGCCCAACCCGCATCCCCGTGGTCACCGTTTGCCCCTGGAAAATACGTAATCCCCCATCGGGATCGCTCAAATAGCGGCGACCTTGCCAGGTGGCCACCCGCCCCATCATGTGACAGTAGGTGTGTTCCCAAGCGCCGGACTGGATCGTGATTGCCGTGCCACACAGCCCACCGTCAGACACTCGGATGACTCGGCCGGCCCACCAACTGCGAATATAGCTACCTTTGGGGGCGGCCAGATCTAGACCCTTGTGAAACTCCACGCTGCCCCCCCGACGACGGTAGCCAAAGGGCGAGGTATAGGTCTGGAAGTTCTCGACGGGAAATGAACCCTGTTGCCATGAGGTGCGACGGCCCGATCGATCCCATTGATTGCCTTGTCCCGAGTTGCCATAGGGATTGACATAGTTGGGATTGTAGCCCCCGGCATAGTTCCCAACGGAGTTGACCTGGTTAATATTCCTGTTGTAATTGCTGCCGGAATTATTACCGTTATTACGAACAGGATTACCGTTGTTGTAACCGTTGCTGTAGCTGTTGTTGTAGTTGCTATAGCTGTTGAAATTGCTGGAGTTAGTTGGGCTATTGGTTGAGGCGTTCCGATTAGCAGGACGGTTGGCCGCTGGCTGTGTAGAATTGAATCGATTGTCTGAAGAATTTTGGTAATTGGTGTAGCTATTACTGTTCTGATAGCTGCTGTAATAGCTAGTCGCGTTGGCGCTTTGGCGTTGAGCTTGGGCAGTATAGTTCGTCACGTTCAAGGGCTGAACAGGGCGCATCTGCGGCTGCCAGTTTGGGTCGGCTTGGCCACGAACGATCGCTGCCGACTCAGCAATCTGTCGCCGAGAATCCTCGATGATTTCGGCAGGGGGCGAGCTGGGAGGCGCATCAAGGCTGGTGGTGGCGGTGTGCTGGGGGCGCTGCCACCAAGGGGCGATCGCCTCTGCTGACAACAGCCCCACCCCAAATAACCCCGCGATCACCGCCAATTGCCAGTGGGCGCGAGCGAGGGCCCGGGGCGATCGGGCTTTGCGCACCGAAGCCTCGCCAGTCAGGGGCGGGGAGGGAGGCTTGGAAAGTGAGAAGCTGTGGTTCGATCGAGCTGGGGGCAAAGCAGGACGGTGCAAGGTGCGTGGCGGCATGGGCGGTGGAGCGTTAGCGCCCGTCAACGTGACATAACGTCACCGACTCTACAAAAAAAAATTCGCTCCGTCCACTCCTGATCAGCAAGCTAGCCCCAGAACGACAGACGCTGAATCCTGGGAAGTTGCCGATCGTTCAGCCCCCCAAGAAACGCAAGAATTTTGTTCTAAAAGGTTAGCCTAGGTGCAGGCTAGAGAAGAAAATGTGCTTTTTTATCCACAAAGCTTCGTTCAAGCTTCATTGCAGTTCCATGGAAAACACTGGGGCAACCTCTACATCTTTTCTGCAATCATGGAGCCATGGTTTTGCGAAAGAGGCTGAGCCATTAACCTTTTAAGAATCCAGCAAAAAAACACAAATGCCTTGGAGATCAATCAATCTCAAGGGAAATTTCTGAGATAGAAGGTCTTTAGATAGAATGAACCCAGGGTGGATTTTAGAACAATCAGGAATGGTGGGTTAGCCCTTGGGTATTGTCTGGGAAAGAGTCTTGGGGGAATTGCTCAAGACTAGGCACAGAATTAAGTGCTTAAGGCTGGGCGCTCAATACTAAGTGCTCAAGACTAAGTGCTCAAGACCCAATACCCATGATTGGACTGAGGTGATGCTGAGCTGAGGTGATGCTGAAGTGATCGAGTTCCTTGTCAAGTTGCACTACAAGCTATTACAGCGGGTCTGATTATGAATGACCAACAACAGTTGGGGTTACCTGGCCGATCGAATCAATTTCTGACCTATTGGCAATGGGGAAATCTGAGCGATCGACCGCTACTGCTGTTGCACGGGCTGGGCGATTGTGCGGCGGTTTGGGAAGGAGCAGCCCAAGAGCTGGCCAAAAAAGGCTATGGCGTGGTTGCGCCGGATTTGCCCGGCCATGGGAACAGCAGCAAGGGCGATCGCCCCTACACCACTGAAGCAATCGTTGAAGACTTGGAAGCCCTTTGTAATCACCTGGGCTGGTCTCGGGTGACGGTGGTGGGCCACTCTTGGATGGGCAAGGTTGCCACCCGTTGGATGCAGGATCTGCCCCAGCGATTTCAGCAGGCAGTCATTGTTGATCCATTTTTTATTGGCAAAATGCCTGATTGGTTGCGTTTAAGCTTCCCAATTTTGTATCGAACCCTGCCATTTTTGAAGCTAACGGGCCCGTTTCCGGATCAAACTTCAGCGGAAGACTGTGCTCGGCAACTCAAGCAATATCGTGAGTGGAATCCATGGCAAGCGGCGGCCTTTGCGGCAAATCTGGAACAGAAAGATGATGGTACTTGGGGTAGCAAACTAGATTTGCTGGCGCGCGATCGCGTGTTTGAAGATGTGCTTGGAATTGCGGGCTTCCAGAAGTCAGTTTCCTCGCCCACGTTGTTGATTTTGCCGGAACAGGGCTTGAATCAATTTGCTTGGCAAACTCGCGATTTCCATCAGTTCTGCGAGCGGCTGACGGTGCAAACGGTTCCCGGCAATCACTGGCCCTTTCTGAATGACCCGATCGGGTTTGCCGAAACGATTGATCGATGGCTCATTGCGCCCGCCCAAGAACGCCATAATTTTGGTCAAGTGGCGCAATTTGATGTGGTCTGAACGCTGGGTCTGAATGCTGGGTATGAGGGCTGGATCTGAACGCTGGATTACTCTTTGCAACCATCCTGAGCGAGGCTCAACAACCAACCGGAGATTCACCGAACAGCGGCGCTGAGGGACGGAACTGCTGTTGAGAGCATGTTTTTGGTTAAGCTGTTTGTTGAGATCGTGCTGTTGAGATCGCGTTGTTGAGATCGTGCTTAGACGGCAGGTGGTTTGGATCTCGATCGCGTGATTGGGGGCAATTGGAACCCAAGCGATTCAGACCCGCGTGATTCGGACTCACGCGACTCAGACCCACGCGATTCAGACCCGGATAATTTTTTTAAATTGGCACTCGCCCAAGGAGATGTTCCCGTGCCGACGGATGCCCAGCCTGTGACCGAAGAAGCCTTTGGAATTGTGCCGATTTATTTGCCCCAGTCGGGCGATCGAGCAGAGGCTTTGTTTTTGCTCGTGCAGCACCGGGCAGGACATTGGGCGTTTCCCAAGGGCCATGCGGAGCCGGGCGAAAGTGCCCTTGAAACAGCGCTTCGGGAATTTACCGAAGAAACCGGCATTCAACATTGCACTCCCGTCACCGATGTGCAGTTTGTTGAAACCTACTGCCGACAGAATAAACTGGTGCAAAAAACGGTGACTTATTTTCCTGCTTGGGTTTTGGATCGGGAAACCAACCTGCAACCGGAGGAAATCCAAGACAGTGCTTGGTTGACAGCGGAAGAAGCCCGATCGCGCATTACGTTCCCGGCTAATCGGGGGGTTCTTGAATCAGCGCTGGAATGGCTGCAAGCCCTGGCAACTTTGCCTATTCAAACCGAAGAGTAACGCAGCTCCGTTGCGCTAATTCCCGTTCATGCAACTCCAATTAGCGCCAACCCCCATTAGCCCCGCATTTCTTGCCCCGTATTTCTTGCCCAAGCCCCTTCGCCCATGCTGCTCGATCGCCCCGTATTGTTTACCCTTCTGGTTGTCGCGACGCTAACCATTGGCGTGGGGGCGATCGGGCTATTCATTGGTGCCATAGCAAGGCTCTTGGGTCGGCGTTGCCTGCGCAAAAGCCTCGTTGCGGCCTATGGCAGCGCTTTGGTGGGTGGAGCCTTGGGGGCCCTGGCTTCCTTGTCGGTGACCTTCCCGGTCTCTTTGTTGACCCTGGGCATGGCGGGCGCTTTCGCGGCCACCCCGATCGGCACACTTATCGTTCTCTATGTGACGGGCAAGCGCCGTCCTCGCCGCCGCCGCGCTTCCACCTGAGCACCTGAGCATTCAGCGGGCCCAAAAACCCGCCCCCAACTCCTCTAGTAATTGGCTGGCGGTAGTGATTGGCTGGCGATTTGCTTGACCCTTGCCACTCCGAGCCGCCCACGGGACTCGGCAAAGCTCAAGACTCGTCGTAGGCCTCCAAATCCAGTAAGTAGATGTAAGGCTCAACTAGCTCTGGCCGCTGAAAGGCGATCGCCCGCAGCAAGTGCCAGTCTCGCAACCCCTCAAAGGGCGTGGCATAATCATCCCGCTCCAGCCGGAGCGCCAACTCGGCCACATCTTGCTCAGTCATTTGGGCAACGGCCGGTTGTGAAATATGCAGTACTTCCACGGTTAAACCTCCTCCAAGCCCTAGACTGATCTTAAGCCGGATGAACCACCAAACAATCGATTTCCCTTGTTTTGGTACGTTAGTTCATGAAAGCGGCCATCGTTCGCCCAAAAGTTAAACCGAAAGTTAAGCCACCAGCTAAGCCACCAACTAAGCCACCAACTAAGCCACTAGCTAAACCAAACGCCAAACAATGACCGCTAGAGGGTTTCTAGGTAGCGCAGTAGGTCGGCCATGTCCTGGGGAGCGGGCTGAAATTGCGGCATGGGGGGCGTTTTGCCGCTAATCACCTGTTCAATCAGGGCGACTTCTGATTTTCGGCTGGCCACATCAAGCAAGCTGGGGCCCACATGACCCGCGCCATCAGCCCCATGACAAACGGCGCAGTTCATGGAAAAAATTGCTGCTCCCCGATCGCGATCGCCCTGCAAAGCTAAGACACTTTCCGCGTAGGGATCCATGGGCTGAAACCACTGGCCCAGGGGCCAGACCATCAGCAAAACGGACAGGACAAGGAGTATCGCGATCGCAAGGGTACGACGCGCCCAAGGTTGGACTGGGGACTGATTAACTGGCGTTTCCAAGGCGATCGCGTTGCTGAGGAACCGACATGAAAGTTTTCATTTAATAACATAGCTCAAAGGTTGCCCCCGGGCCGCCGAAGTTCCCCCCTACTCGCCCACTCAGGACAGAATCAGTTTTCGGGCTGAGAAGCCGGTAAAATCGGAGGGCGCGTTGCCCGATCGGGAACAGCCACCGCACCAGATCCGTAGTCTTCACTGCTGGAATCTGACTAAGTGCTTTAAAAATGACTTAATGTTTTAGACGATTTAGGGAAGGAGAATCCGCCGTGATCGAACCTCGCTTGCTCGGTATTGTCTTGGGTCTGATTTTGGTGACGCTGAGTGGCCTGTTTTTCGCAGCCTATCAGCAATATCGTCGCGGCAATCAGTTCGATCTGTAGGTTGATTTGGCCCCGATCGACCCGCTCGATCGTCCCATTCAATTTGAACCTGTGTTTGGCATTCGCGCATCCTTGCGATCGCAATTCCAAACTTAATTCAATCGCTGTATTCACAGCAGCAATGCAGTGGAGGTCTGTTTTAAGCAGGTCTCCACACTTTTTTGATCATGAATTACAGCCTTTACCCAAAACACTTGGTGCGACATATCGTAGATGCCATGGAGCAATGATGAGGTAGGCAATGCCCACTACGGCCTTTGATTATGACTACTTCCTCATGATCACAATTATTTGTCCACTCATTTGCTCATTAAGAATATTTGCTCATTAAAAAGCGCCCAGCCCAAAGGCCGAGCGCTGATGAATCTTCAATTCAATCCGGCTTCGTCTCAGGAAGCTGGACTAGGGAGCCAGGGCACTACCCCGCAGCAAACTCCCGATCGTCTTCGCCGTAATCTTCAGTTGAGTCAGCGGATTGGCAGGCACAACCGTCTTGTACAAATAGCTGTCAAAGGTCAGCTTTTGCACATCGATGTCTTCGCACATTTCCACAAAGGCTTCGCGCGTCGCATCGGAACGATAAAACACCCGTTGCAGCAGATCCAGCACCAAATAGGTTGCACCATACTGCCTATCCCAACGCTTCAGATACTGCTTCAGATCTGCTTCATTGGGAACGCGCTGGCCCTTGTTGGAAAATTCCACAATGGTTTCCGCACACATCCGAGCCGACTTGGCCGCGAAGTAAATCCCTTCGCCAGAAGACTTGGTGACCGTACCGGCCGCATCACCCACCAGGGCCACACGACCCACCACCCGACGAGGGCGGGGATGTTCCGGAATCGGGTGTGCTTCAACCTTGATAATTTGCCCACCTTCGAGGCGCTTGGCTGCTCGGGCCCGAATGCCCGCTTGCAGTTCCTTGATCCGGGCTTGGTTCACGCGCATTGTGCCCGTGCCCACTGCCACGTGGTCATATTTGGGGAACACCCAGGCGTAAAAGTCGGGGGAAACATCGTCACCGACGTACATTTCCGCCAAGTCCTGGTAGTAATCCATCTTGTCTTCGGGCAGACGGATTCGCTCTTGGAAGGCGATCGCGTAGTTGTAGTCCCCCGCGTCGATCGCCTTGGCAATCCGGGAGTTAGCCCCATCAGCCCCAATCACCAAATCCACTTGCAGGGTTTTGGCCACGCCCGCCACCGAACCATCGGAGTGGTCAGCATAGTGCAGGGTGTAGGGAGCCTTGTCACTGCTGGGAATTTCCAGCTTGTGTACCGTGCCGTTAATCAGGTTAGCCCCCAGCTTCACCGCCCGATCGCGCATGAACCCATCCAGGACTTCCCGGCGGCACATACCGATATATTCATCAGGCTTGAGGGTTGAACCGATGTTCACCTCAATATTGGACGGTGAGATCATCTTCATCTTCCGCACGCGGCGATCGATGATCTCCGGCGGAAGTTCAAACTCACCAACCATGCATAGGGGAATTGCGCCGCCGCAGGGCTTGGCGTTGTCCAGCTTGCGCTCGAACAGATAGGTCTCAATTCCAGCTTTAGCGAGCGTTTCTGCGGCTGAGGAACCGGCCGGCCCGCCGCCAACAACAGCAACCCGTAACACGAACAGCTTCTCCTAATTACGCGTGTGGCTGAGGCTTCGACATCACCCTCGTCCTGATGAAATTTCGATCGCGCCTTAGATCCAACCGCACTGGCCAATGGCTCACAGAGGGGTCTAATTCAGAACTCAAAATTCAATCAAGGCGAGGAGCTTTGAGAAGGCTTGCGATTTTGTTCTGGACTCCAAAGCCACGCGATTAACGTGGATTACTGCCGCCGTTGGGTTTTTCCCGTCCACTGAACGGATTAACCCGTCTCTGTTCAATAACCGTTGGATTACCCGCTGATTATTAATTGGATCATTCACCGCGCTGCCCATCGGCAACAAAGGTAAAAGGGGGCAATAAACCGCAAAAACCGCTCTGGCCGCCCAAAGATTGGATGTCATCCTATCACGGGGGTTTCCTGTGGCTGGGCGTGCCCCAAGCTTCTATAACGAGAATGCAACAGAGTTTAACGATCTGATACCCCCCGTTCACCAACCTTGAGATCCACAGGCTGAGTTTTTGGGCCATCAAGCTTCGGGCATGGGGCAACGGGCCGGGGGTTAGGGCGATGGTTGACTGGGGGCCCGCCAAGGGATCCAAGGGCATGGGCAAAAATCAGCTAAAAACAAGCATAAATAGCCGTAAATAGGTGAAAATAAACACAAATAAGCACAAAAAGATAAAAAGCGACAAAAAAGAAATCGAGGAACTGGACGCTCCTCGATCGCTTAGTTTGATATTCATCAACCGGGTTCAGCAGTCGATCGCCCATGAATCAGCCACATGAATTAGCCAATTAATGGCGGAGAATTGCCACTGAACCCATTAAGAACCTCATTCCTAGAGGAGTCCCAATACCCCTAAATATTCAGTCACGACCAGGAGAAAAACCAACGAGCGCTAGGCAGGTGATCAAACACTTAACTTAACCCTTGGGGATCAGCTCTCTGGGCTATTCAGTCCAATTGGAGCCGAGATAGGGTTCATCTTCAAAAGGCTGCACGCCAACTGCGGGATAGTCGTCGTGGTCGGGCGCGAAAATTTCACCAAAGCCTTCCAAGACGTATTGCATTGAGGATGAGAGCGAAGTCCAGAATTGCATAACCTAACCTCCGGCTCCATCAATTAAGAGGGAATGAAATGGCTTACCTTCAGCATAGGGAAGTTTCCTGAGAGCTGGGATCGCTCCGTGATAAATCGATGAATTTCGATGAATTTCTCAATGTTTTGTGTGCTAATTTTGCGCAGGAACTTCCTGGAAATTGAGAATTTCAAACAATTCTTGGCAATTTGCCAGCTTTGCAAGTCCCCTCAGTGACTGCTCAGATGTTCCTTCAGGCTTCGCTGTCGTTAACCTGTTTTATGAGCGCGGCTGCCCTAATTCGCGGGGTCAAACACATGACTGTTACCAGCACCTGATCGTTAAGCAGCAAGGGGCTTAAGCCCCTTGTTCCTACGACTGTCTCCGCAACTTTGACCTAATGCATTAAGCCTGTCACGCTACTATGGCCATTCGGATTTACGGTAACCGATCGCTCAAAACGCTGCCTGGCCAAACAACCCGGCCGACTGTTTCGCGGGTGCGAGAGGCGTTGTTTCAAATTTGGCAAGGAGCGATCGGGGGTTGTTGTTGGCTGGACATTTGCGCCGGATCCGGATCCATGGGCGCGGAGGCCCTGGCGCGGGGGGCGGCTTTGGTGGTGGGGGTGGAACAGTTGCCCCAAGCCTGCGGAGTGATTCGAGACAATTGGCAACGCATTGCCCGATCGCCCCAACGGTTTGAAATTGTGCGGGGAGATGCGCCACGGGTCTTGGCTCGGTTGCGGGGCCAACGGTTCGATCGCATCTATTTCGATCCGCCCTATGCCGGTGATCTATATGAATCGGTTTTGCAGGTTGTGGCGGAGGCGCAATTGTTGGCGGAGGCGGGTGAATGTGCCGTTGAGTTTAATCCTCGACAGTGGCAGCCGCCGCTTCAGGTGGGCCAGCTCCGGTGCGATCGGGTCAAGACCTATGGCAACTGTGCCCTGGCTTTTTATGGCTGGTCTGAGGCAACCGCACCTGAGGCAACCCAAAACCTTGGCTGAGATGGCTTTGTGAAATGGCTTTGGCTGATGGTGTTTGTTCCAAAACTGGCGTGGTTGTCCTGTTGAGATCCGACGGTGTGGGCGTTGAGCATTGGCTTCAACTTAAGACCGAGAAAATCCGGGTAGGGGCGTACGGCCGTACGCCCCTACAGGGTTGACTTTGGTGTAGCCCCGCTGGTGTCGGTCTTTTTGGATCGATTTTGTACAGAAACGATGACTCAATCGCTTCCAACCAGTCCCGCAGGCCGCAACAGGTAGTCTGGCACACAGCAACGGCGGCAACGGCTGCACCATACTCGATGGTTGGAAACCCAGCGTGTGAAGCGATCGCCGCTGTCTGTCCGGGAGCCATGAAACCGCGAATTATCATTTGTGGCTTGGGGCGCACGGGTTACAAGGTTTTTAATTTGTTGCACCAGCAGGGGGCGGCGGTCACGGGCATTAGCGATCGCCCTTTGCCGGGAGTGAACAATGCGCAGGTGGTGGTGGGGGATCCCACTTCGGCGGCGGTGTTGCTGTCGGCGGGGGTTGCCACGGCCCAAACCCTGGTGTTGGTGGGCGATCGGGACTCACAGAATTTAGCGATCTTGATGCAGGCGCGGTTGTTAAACCCAAATTTGCGGGTGGTGCATCGCCTCTATAACGCTCAGTTGGGCGATCGCCTGGATTCCACCTTGGCGGATCACAATAGTTTGAGTGTGTCGGCCTTGGCGGCTCCGGCGTTTGTGTTTGCGGCCTTGGGCAGTCGGGCGATCGGGCAAGTGCGACTGTTTGATCGCCTTTGGCCGATGCGGGAAGAGGCGATCGATTTTGGCCATCCCTGGCTGGGGCGACGGCTTTCGGAACTGTGGGACGATCGGGATCGGATGCTGATCGACTATTTGCCAGTTACGCCAGTCGATCGAGTGAGCCATCGTTACGAAGCAGAAGACCCACACCGAGAGGGCCATCGCGAGGGCCATCGCGAGGCCGCACGCGATTTTCCCCGGGATCTTCAGGGTTATCCCGATGAGCCACGAGGCGATGTGCGCTTTGCCGATCGCCCCAACTTGGTGGCCGCCCTCAGCCTGGCCCGGGAACTGCAAGTGGGCGATCGGCTGATTGTGGCCACGCGCCCCACGCGCCGACCGTCCCAACTGAAACGTCGCCAACGGCTACAAAGTTTTCTTGATGGTTTGGGGCGCTTGGGTCACCAAGGCCGCCCGGCGGCGATCGCCTTTGTGGTGCTGTTGCTGGCGATTGTGGTGTCCACCATTCTCTATGACGTGGCTGCCAACACCCATCTATCGCTGATTGAAGCGTTCTATTTTGCCGTGGGCACAATTACCGGGGCCGGCGGCAAGGAAGATATGCTCGATCGGGCCCCCGATGCCCTCAAAATCTACACCGCTCTGTTGATGTTGGTGGGCGCTGGCATTGTCGGGATTTGCTACGCCCTGCTGAACGATTACATCTTGGGAACTCGGTTTCAGCAGGTTTTGGAGGTGGTGCGGCTGCCCAAACGCGGCCACTTCATTGTGGCCGGGCTGGGAGGTTTGGGCCTCAAAACCGCCCGGGAACTGCGGGCCCAAGGTTGCGAAGTGGTGGCGATCGAACAAGATCCCCATAATCGATTTTTGGCCACCGCCCGATCGCTGCAAATCCCCGTGGTGATTGGGGATGCCACCCTGCCAGAAACCTTAGTTGCCGTTGGGGTTGAGCGTGCTGAGGCGCTCCTAACCACAACTCAAGATGAATTGGCTAACCTGGAGATTGGGCTAAATGCCCGTACCATCGCCCCTCGGCTGGCGATTGTGTTGCGCAATCAGGATCCCCAATCGGCCATGATGATGCAGCAGGTTTTTGAATTTGAAACGGTGCTCAGTCCCGTGGAGCTTGCTGCGCCGGCCTTTGCGGCGGCCGCCTTGGGAGGGCGGATCTTGGGCAGCGGGGTCACGGGCGATCGGCTGTGGGTGGCCCTCGGAACCCTGATTACTCCGCTTCATCCCCTTTGCGGTCTGGATGTGGAAACTGCGGCCATTCACCTCGACTTTGTGCCGCTATACCTGGAGCGTCCCGACCACGCCACCATCCACGGCTGGGAACTGCTGCGAACCGTTTTGGGGGCCCACGATGTTCTGTATCTTTCCATTCCCGCCTGTTACCTCGATCGGTTATGGCGTTTGGCGAGCGATCGAATTCTGAATCAACATCACGACAAGCAATTTCGACGGATCGATCGCTAAAACTCCCCCTTGTGCCACCGCCCAACAACGGTGCGATCGCTGCATTTTGTATAATTTTCATGAAGTTCCCCTGATTTTCATTGCCACCACTGATGGCGATGAAATCGTGTCTGCAACCCAACTTGATCCATAGCCCGTTACAGGGGCCTAATAACTGCGGTATGATCGGGAGCATCAGATAATTAAGAAAAAATTAATAACAAAAACAAATATGTATTTGTACTTAGGACTGGGCAAAATCAGCCGCTTCAGCCGATGTTTAATCAGATCTTTAATCTGTCACTTTCCTTTATTCTGAAAGATCCGCAGTTTATTAGGAACACCAGGGCGCAATTCAGCTTTCATCAGTACGCAAATTTCTACTAAAACCCCATGGCCTCTTCTAGCTTATCTTTCCTTTCTGTGGCCAAGCAGCTTCAATTTCAGCTTCAGCAGTGGAAAACAGCCGTGATTAACTTCAAACCAACCGCTATTCGCTCCAAAATTGCCAGTGGTTATCTGGTTGCGCTGGGTATTCCAATCATTGGGGCCTCAATTGGAATTCTGATTGGTAATCATTACCAAGCGGCTGCCGACCAAAAATTAGCGGAATATCGCGAAGATCAAAAGCGATTGTTGGATTTACAAATTAATATTTTGTCCAACTTGCCCGCCAAATCCTTGAGTCCCTTTACCCATGATCCGGTCACCTTTCGCAAGGCGGGTCAAGCTTTGATGAAGCGGATTGAAACCGTTAGTGATTTAACGGAGGGAATGGCCATAGACGATCGCCCCTTGCTCCTCAGAAACCGCACTGCGTTTAGTCAATATGTGACGGTGGTGGCAGAGTTTTCAAGATTTGTTCAGCAATCCATTGAAGTTATTCAACCGCTGACCGGCAGCGTCAAAAATCAGTACAAGGTTGATGCGGAAATTGGCAAACTGCTCCGCAGTCAAGAATTTAATAACTTCATTGCTTTCACCAATGTTTTGGAGTCCTTAAACATTGATGCCAATCAAGAACTATTGACTGCGGTTCAGGAACGGCGCGAGGCCGAAAACTTTCGGCTGATGATGGCGATCGGGAGTATTTTCCTGGCGTTGTTGGTGTCGGTGTTGCTCGGTAATTACACCAGCCGCACGATCGCCCAACCGATCGAAGATCTGGCCAGCCTTGCCCAACAGGTGACCCACGATGCCAACACCCGATTGCGGGCCGATGTCACGACCGTTGACGAAGTGGGAACCTTGGCCCAATCCGTGAATCAATTGATTGAATGGGTGGAAAACTACACGCGAGACTTGCAAGCGGCCCAACTGCAATTGGTGCAAACGGAAAAGATGTCTAGCCTAGGAGAGTTGGTGGGCGGTTTAGCCCATGAAATCAACAATCCCATTAGCTTTATCTACGGCAATTTGGGCTATGTCGATCAGTATGTTTCGGATCTGATTTATTTGGTGAAATATTATCAGGAAAAATATCCCCAGGAAGTAGCCGATGTTGATATGGAAGAAAAAATCGAAGAACTGGAATTCGTGATCGAAGATCTGCCTAAACTACTCATTTCCATGAAATCGGGTGCAGAACGAATTCGAGAACTCGTGGTGTCGCTGCGCAATTTTTCGCGGTTGGATGAAGCAGATCTCAAAACCGTTGATGTGCATGAGGGTCTAGAAAATACCCTTTTGATGTTGAACTATCGCCTACAGCATTGTCGCTTGGAGGATGATATTAAAATCACCAAGCGCTATGGCGATTTGCCGGAAGTTGAATGCTATCCAGCACAGCTCAATCAAGTTTTCATGAATGTGTTAGACAATGCGATCGATGTTTTGAGTGATGAATCAATCCTCCATCCTGAAATTACGCTCAGCACTCGAGTGATTGATTCTCAATGGGTGCAACTGAGCATTGCCGATAATGGCCCAGGAATCGAAGCAGCGATTCAAAGTAAGTTGTTCGACCCGTTTTTCACCACTAAGCCGATCGGGCAGGGAACGGGCTTGGGCTTGGCGATCACCTATCAGGTGGTGCAGCAACATGAAGGACAAATTCAAGTGATTTCAGCGCCGGGTCAAGGAACTACCATTCAAATTGAGTTGCCGATTCGACAAAAATTGGAAACCGAGGACACTGTGAAACCAGTTCTGGAAAAGGCTTTGGCATAGTAATCCAGCGCATGAATCTGGTGCATGAATCTGGTGTATGGGTTTGGTTCATGGGTTTGGTGTATACACTTGGTGCATGAGTTGAGCGCATCAAGTTACATCAATTCGATGACTGAAATTTCTGTAAATCGTTGGCAATCCACAGACCACGCCCTGAGTTATTTGGCCCGGGCCGATCGAATTCCGCGTCGCACTGAAGGGGAAGCGGCCCTGCTGGAACAAGTGCCGCGAACCGTGCGTAGAATTTTGGATTTGGGTACGGGCAATGGGCGACTACTAGCATTGCTTAAGGTCGATCGCCCGGCGGCGGCAGGCGTGGCGCTGGATTTTTCGGAAACGATGTTGGCGGCGGTGCGCGATCGCTTTGGGGCCGATGACAAGGTGACGGTGGTGGCCCACAATCTCGATACAGCCTTGCCAGAGTTGGGGCGATTTGATGCGATCGTGTCGAGTTTTGCGATTCATCACCTCAGCCACGATCGCAAGCGATCGCTCTATCAAGAGGTGTTTCAACGATTGGAGCCGGGGGGCATTTTTGCCAACTTGGAACATGTGGCTTCGCCAACGCCCCAGCTTCATGAGCAGTTTTTGAAAGCCATTGGCTATCGACCGGAAGAAGATGATCCGTCGAACCAGTTGCTAGATGTTGAAACGCAGCTTCAATGGTTTCGAGATATTGGTTTTCAGCAGGTCGATTGTTATTGGAAATGGTTGGAAATGGCGCTATTGATCGGTCTCAAGCCAGCCTAGTTTTTTGAGGATTGATGAGCGAATTTCAGGATCTTTTCTGGATTTTTGCGTTATAAATCCAGTACAATCGGTTACAGTTCTTTACAATCGAATTTAACGAAGCCAATCAGGCCGCGACCCCAGACCGTGACGCGACAACGGGGCAAGATGGCCGAGCCGATCGCCCACTGGATCCATAGCCGGGGCATCGAAAGCTGACCTGAAGCCTGTCTGAGCGATGCCGGTTTGGGTCGCGGTTGCCCGGCCTTTTCACCCATTTGTAAAGCACTTTAGAAAACCCGAAGCCCTATGACTGCGCTGGTTTCCCCGACTGACTCCCTGGCCCAGGAGGCCTTTCAAACCTGGCTGTGGCGTGGCTACCGAGTGCAATGGTTAGCCCAGGGCAGCGGCCAGCCGATCGTGCTGTTGCATGGGTTTGGGGCTTCGATCGGCCATTGGCGCAAAAATATCCCCGTGCTGGCCGCGGCCGGCTACCGGGTCTATGCGATCGATCTGTTGGGGTTCGGCGGTTCCCAAAAGCCCCCGATCGATTACAGCATGGAGCTTTGGCAAGATTTGGTTTTGGATTTTTGGGCTGAATTCATCCAAGAGCCAGCCCTGTGGGTGGGTAACTCGATCGGGGCACTGTTGGCCCTGATGTTGTCGGCGGCGGCTCCGGAACGTACCCGAGGAACGGTGTTGTTGAACTGTGCCGGGGGGCTAAATCACCGCCCTGAGGAATTAAACCCGGTGTTGCGGTTGGTGATGGGTACGTTTGCCCAAGTGGTGAATACTCCAGGCATTGGGCGGTTTATGTTCAATCAAATTCGCCAAAAACACCGGATTCGCGGCACGCTCAAGCAGGTTTATGGCAACCCCGAGGCTGTTACGCCGGAACTGGTGGATTTGCTGCATGAACCTTCCGGGGATGAGGGCGCATACGAAACCTTTGCCTCGATTTTGGCTGCACCGCCGGGCCCCAAACCCGAAACGCTGTTGCCGCAAATTGCCGGGCCCCTGTTGGTGTTGTGGGGAGAAACGGATCCTTGGACACCGATTCAGGGAGCCAAAATCTATCAAGATTTAGCAAAAACGGCGGGCGATCGGGTGACGTTTGTGTCAATTCCCAAGACGGGCCATTGTCCCCATGATGAGCGTCCCGAAGTTGTCAACTCGGCGATCGTCAACTGGCTGAGTCAGATGGCTTGAGTGGGGCAGAAAATTGTTGACGCTAAATCTTTGGCGCTAAATCTTTGATGCTGAATCTTTGACCGTTGATTGACCGTTGATTGACCGCTCATTAGCCGCGCAATGAGGGCCCGTTGCGCCTAATTCACGTGGCGGCCGAGCCGATCGCGTTGCAAAACCTTGCAAAATTCAAGTCAAGTTCACCGCCAAGCCGGGCCCAATGGCAATATGGACGGGCCCGATGCAATGAGTAACCCGACCCCAGGGCGATCGGCTGTTCCCGCATTTTGGAATCAGCCCCAGGCCATTCCGGCGATCGGGGTCGCCCCGGGTGAATCAGCCGCAACGTTCACCAACAGGCAGGTTTAGGGATAGGTGCTGTGCGAGCGCAGTGCCAACGACTTGCCAATGACGCGCAAATTACGAGACACAGCTCTGAGCTGGCCGCTGATCGCATGACTGCCAATCCATCTTCCACCTCCCGATCGAACCGTCGCGCCAAAGCTGTCAAGTTTGTGAGGCGCTGGCATTTGGTGCTGTGGACTGAGCGGCTGCTGATCCTTGTGGCTTGGCTGAACTTGATGTTGGTGGCGTTCCACATGACCTATGTGCCGCTACGATCGTGGTATTTGCGCGCGGCCCTGCTGGTGCGAGATTGGGGCACGGAAGTTCCGCTGCTGGGCCAGGTGGTGGGGCCGCCGGGAGAAGTGCGGCTGTTTTATGACCCGATCGTTGGGATTGAGCCGGAACGTCAAACCCAGGCTTATCTGAAAGTGGTTGATCAATTGGTGACGGTGCTGGAGCGCGGGGGAGTTGACTCGCCTCAGGTGTCGCCCCTGCTGGCGGACTTGCGCGATCGCAGCCAGGAAATGATTAACCAAAATCCTTTTACCCTGTCCGATCGCAGCGGTAGCCTGGAAATTATTAAAAACCGAATGCGCGATCGACTGGGCGTGGAGTCCTCCAAACGCGCCTTTGACACCTTTTGGAGTGTTGACTATCTTCGTTCGCGCACTTGGACTAGGGAACTCCGATTTTTTGATCGGGAAATTCGGTTCCAACTACAAAGTAACTATTTTCGCAGTATTGGAGAAGACGGGCGACCCGCCGACTATTTTGGAATTTTAGATACGCCCTTTGTCATTCTGTTTGCGGTGGAATTTGTGGTGCGGACTTTGTGGATTCGTCGCCGCTATTCTGCCCTCAGTTGGCAAGCTGCCGCCTTCAGCCATTGGTGGGATTTGTTGTTCATTAGTCCCTTCTTCCGTTGGTTGCGTATTATTCCCGTGGTGATTCGTAGCAACAAGGCGCAATTTCCCAATCTGGAACCCATTCGGGCCCTGATCAGCCGAGGAATTTTGGCGGGTATTGCTTCAGAATTGACGGAAGTGGTGGTGCTGGAATTTATATATGGCCTCCAGAGTTCGGTGAAATCCGGTAGCCTGTCCCAGCAAATTTTGGATGTGGCGAATAATCCCTATGTGGAAGTGAATGATGTGAACGAGATTCAGGCGATTTTTGATCGCGTTTTGCAACTGAGTCTCTATCGCGTTTTGCCGGAAATTCAAGAAGATTTAGCCAAACTTTTGGCCTATCAAATGGAGTCGGTTTTGGCTCGCACACCAACCTATCAAGCCCTGCGAGCTTTGCCGGGATTCAGCAACTTTTCAAACCAATTGGCGGGGCAAATTGCGGCCAATCTATCGGCTATTGCCACTAATGTGCCCCAAAAGGCCTACAAAACCTTTGCGGTTGCTGATCCTGAGGCGGAAAAGTTGCTTGAAAAATTAGTCGAGGACGCTTCGGCTGCGTTTCGTCAGGGATTGGCAGAACCCAAAACTCAGCAGGAGTTGCAAGAGCTGATTTTTGATTTGTTGGAAGAGCTGAAGTTGAGCTACATCAAGCGATCGCGCGATCGGGCGGATTCGTTGCAGATTTTGCAGGAAACGGAGCAGTTGCGGCTCAAGGCAGGTAAGCCCAAGCTTTGATGTTGCTCAGCAGCTTAGATTTCGCTCAGTCCAAACCCAGCCAGCACAGACCAGCCGATCGCAACCGAGATTTCTTAACTCACGCTTAACGAACATGCTTAACTAAACTGTCGTTGGGCAAAGCGCTGAGCAACGGTTAAGCGGCAGGTGATGTATGCAAGTGGTGAAAACTGTGGCGGCCTTGCGCTGCGCAATGGAATTGTTTCGATCGAGCGCTGCTGGCATCACGATCGGCTTGGTTCCCACCATGGGGGCCCTGCACGAGGGCCATCGCAGCCTGATGACTCGGGCCCGATCTCAATGTGGCCGGGTGGTGGTCAGCATCTTTGTCAATCCGCTGCAATTTGGCCCCCAAGAAGATCTGGAGCGCTATCCTCGAAATTTGGCGGCGGATTTGGCCCTTTGCGAAGCGGCGGGAGTGGATTTGGTCTTTGTCCCCACGCCTGCGGCATTGGGCGTGGCTGATCGCACGGAACTGACCCAAGTGGTGCCGCCGGACGGTTTGGCCAACGTCCTCTGTGGGCGATCGCGACCGGGGCATTTCCAAGGGGTAACCACGATCGTGACCAAGCTGTTGAATGTGGTGCAGCCTGATTTGGCCTTTTTTGGCCAGAAGGATGCCCAGCAGGTGGCGATTTTGCGGCGGTTGGTGGCGGATTTGAACCTGCCGGTGGAGCTGATTACCTGCCCGATCGTCCGGGAGAGCGACGGTTTGGCCTTCAGCTCCCGTAACCAATACCTGAGCGCTCCGGAACGACAGCAGGCCTTGGCCATTTTCCAAAGTCTGCAAGGGGCGATCGCCCAGTTCCAGGCCGGCGAGCGATCGGCGGCGGCCCTGCTGGAACCGGTGCGATCGACCCTGAGCCAAGCGCCGGGCCTGAGCCTGGACTATGCCGAGCTGGTGGATCCCGACTCCCTCACGCCTCTCCAAACCCTGGAGCAGGCGGGCCTGTTGGCGGTGGCGGCCCAGGTGGGATCGGCACGCCTAATTGACAATGTGATTCTGCAAACGCGCCGGCCGATTGTGGCGATCGATGGGCCAGCGGGCGCGGGCAAGTCCACCGTAACCCGACGGGTGGCCCAACAATTGGGGTTGCTTTATTTGGATACGGGAGCCATGTATCGATCGGTGGCCTGGTTGGCCCTCGATCGGGGTCTGGATCCCGCCGATCGCCTGGCCATGGCCGAGCTATCCGCCGATTGCACCATCCGCTTTGGCGAACCGGTGACCCCCGGTGGCGAACAGCGCGTTTGGATTAATGGCCAAGAGGTGACCAGTTTGATTCGGACTCCGACCGTTACGGCCCAAGTATCCGTGGTGGCGGCCCATGCGGAGGTGCGGCGGGCCTTGGTGGCCCAACAACGGGCGATCGGGCGCTGTGGTGGCCTGGTGGCCGAAGGGCGCGACATTGGCACCCATGTTTTTCCCGAGGCGGAGGTGAAAATCTTTTTGACCGCCACCCCCCGAGAGCGGGCCAAGCGACGACTACAGGATTGGCGCGATCGGGGCCAAACCGACCTGCCCGATCTAGACAGCCTGGAAGCCGCCATCACCGAGCGCGATTACCAAGACAGTAACCGTGTGGTGGCCCCCATGATTAAGGCAATTGACGCTTGGGAGTTGGTCACCGATGGCATGACGATCGAGCAAGTGGTGCAAGCGATTGTGGCGCGGGTTCCTTAGGGGCTGTCATCCTGGGGCTGAATTTCGATTCGGGGCAACTGGCGATCATCTCCGGGGCGGAGTAGGCGCGATCCCTTGGGTTCAAAATCCGATGACAGGCCCTAATTTTAGGCGGCGACGGTGACCAATGCTTGGGTGGCTGGGGCGATCGAACCGGGGGCGGCACGTTGACCGGGAATCGCCACCGTGAACTCCGTGCCCCAGGCGGGATCCGTGGTGCAAATCAGTTGACCGCCGTGCTTTTCCACCACGATTTGATACCCGATCGCCAGGCCCAGCCCCGTGCCGCGGCCCACCGGCTTGGTGGTAAAGAAGGGATCGAACATCCGTTGCTGCACCGATTCCGGAATCCCGGGGCCATTGTCCCGAATCCGCACCACAAACAAACCATCGCCCGATCGCGCCTCCGTGGAAATCACAATTTCTGGGTGTGGACATTGGCCCCGCAACGCCGCCTCTTCCAGCGCATCCACCGCATTCACCAGCAAGTTCACAAACACCTGGCTCATCAAACCGGGGTAACAGTCCACGGGCCAAGCCTCGTCGTATTGCGTCACCACATGAATGGTGGGCGATGAGCCATTGCCCTTTAATCGATGCCCCAAAATCATCAGGGTGCTGGTGAGGGCTTCGTGCAAATCCACCCGGCGCATTTCCTGGCCATCCATGCGCGAAAAATTGCGCAAATCATGCACAATATTGCGAATTCGCTCTGTGCCTTCGCGCATCGATCGCACCACCTTTGGCAAATCATCCACCAGGAAATCGAGGTTTAAATCATCCTGGTAATCCCTAATTTCTTCAGGGGGATGGGGATAGGTTGCTTGATACATTTCCAGCAGCGTTAGCAACCCGTTCATATATTCCTGAACATAGTCCAAATTGCCATAGACAAACGAGGTGGGATTATTAATCTCGTGGGCAATTCCGGCCAACATTTGGCCCAAGCTGGACATCTTTTCAGTCTGAATGAGTTGGGCTTCCGTGTCCTTCAAATCCGTGAGGGCGGCCGACAATTCACGGGTGCGCTCTTCCACGCGCTGCTCCAAGGCCAAATTGGCTTGTTCCAGGTGCTCGTTTGCCTGTTCCAATTTTTCAAAGGAGGCTTTTAATTGCCGACCCATGGAATCAAAGGAATGGGAGAGCGCACTGAGTTCCACAATCGGCGATCGGGGCGGTAGGGTTTGTTTTTGATCGATCGCAAACCGTTCCGCCGCTTCGGCCAACTGCTGCACGGGCCGGCTAATCGTCCGGGTGGTAACCACTCCCAACACCACCGATCCCGCCACGGCCAAGGCACAAATCCAGATGGTTTGTTCAGTGCTGCGATCCACTTCCCGGGTCAAGTCCGATCGGGGGATGGCCAACAGGATTTGCCAATCTAAGCCCTCTAAACCATTCCAACTGGCCGATCGCACAAAATAAGGCTGATCTTGTAAGGGGGTTTCCAGCTCCACATTTTGCAAAAGCTGCCCATCTTTGGCCCGCACCAGACCCCCCAAAGATTTCAAGACCTGATCGTTGGTGTTATCCATCGACAGGCGCTGAATGGAACCGCTTTCTTGCGAGAAGCTATTACCCTTAGAAGCGGCAATTACCTTACCGTCTCGCTCCAACAAATAGACCCTGGCGTTAGGGGTAATGTGGAGGGCTTGGAGTTGTTGTTGCAAGGCATCAAACAGAAAATCAATGCCAATCACGCCCTTGAGCGATCGATTCTTTTCGCTATAAACGGGGTAGCTGGCAGACACTGCCAGCCGCTTGGTGGGTTCACCGGTCTCCCAGGTATAAATGGAACTCCAGGTGGGGCTTTTGGCCCGAACACCTGCTAAATACCAGTCGTCCGTTCGCGGCTCATAATCATACAAATCAAGTTGCTTTTTGACCTGCCCATTGCTGTCCAACAGCGATCGTTTAATCTTACCTGGATGCTGTTGGGGATCAATTACCTCTGAGACCAAATCGCCATTGCTCAGCCGTTCAATCCCGACAAACAACCCTCGAGGATTGGCAAAGTTAATGTAGGTCATGCCGGGATAAATCCGCATACTTTGCCAGAGTTGCTGTTGGATGGCTCCCAAATCTTCGGAGGAAATCACATCCCGAGCCAGAAGCTGGGCGTTGATGGCATTAATTTGCTGAGGTTGCCGCAACTCCTGTAACAACTTGGATTCGACCGCTTCGACCGTGTGGTTTTCCAGATGATCCACCATCCGGCCAACGGCCTGGCGGCTATTTTGGATCGACCAATAGGCACTGAGACCAACAGCCAAGCCCACTTCCAGGCAAAACGGAATAATTAACAAAAACTTGAGGCGAATCCAAGCACCTTTGCGGATTCCTGCCCCTTTGGCTGCACCACTCGATCGCTGTTGATGTTGAACCATCGTCATAGCCGCCATCCACTTTCCTAGATGAATAGTTGTAGACCGTCAGTTGGAAAAAACTAGGGAAGGCTCGATCGCGCTGCGAGTCCACGGCAGAACATCCCAGACAGATGCTCAGCAAACGACGCTTCACACAACAATTGGTATGCCAGGATACCATCTGACTTCGATTGTGACCCAAGAAATTTAGGCTAATTTGAAAGTTCTTTGGAAGTTTTGAAGTTTAAATTTGCTGGAATTGACTCATTTTGTTTAGATTTAAGGAATTTTTAAATTCCCAAGCGCTGTTGCTTGCTTAGACTCGGCTTTTTGCCAGCCAAGCCCGCAGACTCGATCGCCCCTTCAGGATGGAATCCGGCGGCCCTGGAGCTTTGGGCAAAAGGCATCAAAATAGAAACGGCCGGCGAATATTGCTGCTGGTGGCCATTCGGTGTTTGATGGATGATTTGGCATGTTGGGTGGTTGGGTTTGTGCCTGGCTCTTGCAGTAGGAGGTTAAAAACGTGGCTAGCGGATTTGTTTCGCAATCGATCGCCCTTGGGGCAACATTCCCGATCGTGGATCCCCATCAGTTTGCAGCGCGGCATATTGGGCCAGACGCGATCGAAACGGCGGCCATGCTGGAGGCCATGGGGCTAGAGTCGATCGACCAATTAATCGACAAAACAATCCCGGCGGATATTCGACTGAATCGATCGCTCCAGTTGCCCCCGGCCATGACGGAAACGGCGGCCCTGGCCCGACTGCGGGAAATTGCCAGCCAAAACCAAACCTGGCGATCGTTCATTGGCACGGGCTACTACGGCTGTATTGTGCCCGGCGTGATTCAGCGGAATGTGTTGGAAAATCCCGGCTGGTACACGGCCTACACGCCCTACCAGGCGGAAATTGCCCAGGGTCGGCTGGAGGCGCTGCTGAATTTCCAAACCCTGGTTTGTGATTTGACCGGGTTGGAAATTGCTAATGCGTCCTTGCTCGATGAGGCGACGGCGGCGGCGGAAGCCATGGCCCTCAGCTACGGCGCGACCAAATCGAAGACGGCGCGGGCCTTTGTGGCCGATCGCGGTTGCCATCCCCAAACGATCGCCCTGTTGCAAACCCGGGCCCAACCGCTGGGGATTGAGGTGATCGTCACGGACTGGCGATCGCTGACGGCGGCGGACTGGACGGCACGCGGCATCTTCGGGGCGATCGTCCAATACCCAACGACTTTGGGAGCGATCGAGGACTACCGGCAATTGGTGGAGCAAGCCCACGCCGCCGATGCGTTGGTGACGGTGGCCACGGATCTGTTAGCCTTGACCCTGCTGGAACCACCGGGGGACTGGGGCGCAGACATTGCGATCGGCAGTTCCCAGCGGTTCGGTGTGCCCTTGGGTTATGGTGGCCCCCACGCGGCCTTTTTTGCGACGCGCGATCGGTTCAAACGGCAAATACCCGGCCGGATCGTCGGCGTGTCCAAGGATGCCCAGGGCAAGCCGGCCCTGCGCCTGTCGCTGCAAACCCGCGAGCAACATATCCGCCGGGACAAGGCCACCAGCAACATTTGCACGGCCCAGGTGCTGTTGGCGGTGATGGCGGCCATGTATGCCACCTACCACGGGCCGGCAGGCTTGCGGGCGATCGCCCAGCGGGTGCGCCACCAAACCGTCAGCCTAGCCCAGGCTTTGCAGTCCTTGGGTTACGACCTGGCGGAAACGGCCCAACTGTTCGACACGATCGCCCTGAAACCCACGGCGCGATCGCCCCATCGATCGGCCGCCGAGGTGCAAATCGCCGCCGAAGTGCGTCAGGTGAATTTGCGCTATTTGTCCGACGGGTCGATCGCCCTCAGCCTGGACGAAACGACCACGGAGCAGGATCTAGAGCAACTGATCAAGATCTTTGGTGGCGACGGGTGGCAACCGATCGAACCGCCCGCCCTGATGCGATCGCGCACCAGCGACTACCTGACCCATCCGGTCTTTAACCGCTACCACAGCGAAACGGAGCTGCTGCGCTACCTGCACCGGTTGGAAGCCAAAGACCTGGCCCTGAATCAGTCGATGATTCCGCTCGGGTCTTGCACCATGAAGCTGAACGCCACGGCGGAAATGATTCCCGTCACCTGGCCGGAGTTTGGCAACCTGCACCCCCACGCGCCCCGATCGCAGGCGGCCGGCTACCAAATTCTGTTTGAGGAACTGGAGCGGGATTTGGCGGAAATCACCGGCTTCGCGGCCGTGTCCCTGCAACCGAACGCCGGTTCCCAAGGGGAATATGCGGGATTGCTGACCATTCGCCACTACCACGCGGCCCGGGGCCAGGGCGATCGCACCGTTTGCCTGATTCCCCAGTCCGCCCACGGCACAAACCCCGCCAGCGCCGTGATGGTGGGGCTGCAAGTGGTGCCCGTGGCCTGCGATGCCAACGGCAACATCGATCTCGACGACCTGCGGGCCAAGGCTGACCAACACGCCGATCGCCTGGGCGCGTTGATGATCACCTATCCCTCCACCCACGGCGTATTCGAGACGGCGATTCGGGAGATCTGCGCGATCGTCCACGATCGGGGCGGCCAGGTCTACATGGACGGCGCGAACCTGAACGCCCAAGTGGGCCTCTGTCGTCCCGGCGATTTCGGGGCCGATGTGTGCCATTTGAATTTGCACAAAACCTTCTGCATTCCCCATGGCGGCGGCGGCCCCGGTATGGGGCCGATCGGGGTGGCGGAGCACCTGGCTCCCTTCCTGCCTCCCACCGATTGGCAGGCGATCGCCCAGGCTCCCACGGGCGACGGCTCGATCGGCTTGGTGTCCGCGGCCCCCTTCGGCAGCGCCAGCATTCTGCCCATTTCCTGGATGCACATTCGGATGATGGGCGCGGACGGCCTGAAACGGGCCACAGAACTGGCAATCCTGAACGCCAACTACATCGCCCACCGGCTCGATCGTCACTTCCCCGTGCTCTATCGCGGTGAGGCCGGCTTCGTGGCCCACGAATGCATCCTCGATCTGCGGGGCGTGAAACAATCGGCGGCGATCGAAGTGGACGACATCGCCAAACGGCTGATGGATTACGGCTTCCACGCCCCCACCGTTTCCTGGCCCGTGTTGGGCACAATCATGGTCGAACCCACCGAAAGCGAATCGAAAGCCGAAATCGATCGCTTCTGTGATGCCCTGATCGCAATTCGGGAGGAAATCCGGGCGATCGAATCGGGCTCCATGCCCCGCGACAACAACGCCCTGAAGCACGCACCCCACACCGCCGATGTGCTGCTGAAGTCCGACTGGGATCGCCCCTACAGCCGCGAGCAGGGAGCCTACCCCGCCCCTTGGACACGCGAGGTGAAATACTGGCCGCCGGTCTCCCGGATCGACAACGCCTGGGGCGATCGCAACCTGGTTTGCGCCTGCTTGCCCATGGAAGCCTACGCCGAACCCAGCTAAAACCACCTGAAATTAGCGGGTGATCGCATCATCAAGCCCGATCAACCTTGGACAGATGCGATCGCCCACCATTACTAATCGGTTTGGGATCGGTTTGGGGCTGATTAACCGATTTTCTAGGGTTGATTGTCGTCTTTATCAAGAAAACTGAAACGGCTATTGTTCTGGCTGCCATCGTCGTAGCAAGGGGCTTAAGCCCCTTGCTACCAACAGTTTGGCAATGACAGATCAGGGTTTTCAGTAATTTAGAAATTTCCGCTAATCATCCTCGGGGCGATCGCTACTCCAAAACAACTCCAAGGCTGATTCATCTAGCAGATAAGCCGAGGTTTGATCGCCAATCACCCGCTTGCCCACCCTCGGGAAAATAGCCATATCCAAGGGTTTGTTTTCGCCACCCATTAGATAAACCAACTCTTCATCAAACGGGTTACGCAAGTGATGTGGCTGTTGCGGAATGCCAAACCCCATGAAGTCTCCGGGCCCCACTTCGTATTCCGCCTCACCAATTTCCGCAATGCCCCGACCCGACAAAATATAAACCCACTCTTCTTCGGTTTGGTGGGCATGATAAATAAATGACTCTTTACCAGGCGGCACTCGGGCGATCGTGATGCCAATCTGTTTGAGGCCAGCTACCCGACCCAAAAACCGCATATCAATTTCCGAATTGGGATTCAGTGGATGTTGAAATTTGACTGCATCCATCGCATCAATTTCAGATGCTCTGATCAAGGCAGGTGGCTTTTCAGGATTCATGATCTGGACTCTCTAGAATGATGTATGAACTGAAACCAGACGAGCTGTTTTTGGATCACACTGAAACTGATCGATTTTGCCCTCGTGGATTTTTTGAATCCTGGCTTCAATCACCGCCAACGGATTAAAAAATTATTTTTTAGGGTTTACGGGCTTTCCAAATCGATCAAGCAGTTTCAACGCCAAGCAGGCAAGATCAACATTCCATGTAATAGCAGTTGGCGGTTAAATTGGGCTTTACTCGGATGGATTTTCGACAGAGGATGGCGGTTCAGTATTCTCGGTTGTTGTTTGGGTAGTATCTGGACTGCTAGGGGGCGTTTGCAGTTGTTGCATGAACCAAGCCGCCGCGGCCGTGTTGGTTTCTGTGGCCAGTCGCTCCAGGGTTTGTTCTAGGAGGTCGATCGGCAAACCGGCTAACACCTGTGATTGTTCCAACAATCGATAATGGCCAGATTCATCCAAACTAAAGGCGAAAATTCGCAATCCCTTAACATCAACCACCCAATATTCAGGAATCCCTAAACTCGCATAGAGCTGTTTTTGTTCGTCCAAATCTAGGCTGAGGGTGGTGTCAGCAATTTCGCCCACCAAGTCGGGCCGGCGATCGCGTTGCAGATTAATTCGACGCGGTTGGCCCGGTTGCCACTGGGGAATATTATCCCCTCGATAGAGCACCAAATCGGGCGAACAGGCGTGGGTTTCTGGCGATTCCAGTAGGCAGCGACCGTAGGATTGCAGGGTGACTTCTGGATGGAGAAATGCCCAGAATCCAAAGATCATCGTGATCAAATCGCTAAACGCCGCATGATTCGGCCCTTCAAATCCCATATTGACCCACAACCAATCGTGATGAAATGCAATTTTTTGCCAATTTGAATTGGAATCGCGAACTGCTAGATAATCTGCCCAAGTGGCATCACGGCGCTGCCAGCGAGATGCCAGTGGTGGTGTGGTTGGTCTATCCAGTGCTAGGGTCATCGATCGCCTCCTAGGATCTCTGATCTGCTCTCACTTTGCTGGCCGAAAACGCGATCGCTGCTGTTATTACTGTTATATAGATTCTCTTTGCAAGTCAGCTCTCAATCAGGTCTCTAATCAAGATTGTGATCCTGTTAGTTGGGTTTTGGGTAGGTTTTGCTAATGGGGTTCCCGATCGCGCTGGTGGGGCAATGGTTCGCAGGGCTTGAGGTTAGCGGATTTTGCTGATCTGCGAAGGTGCGTAAACCGTCCAAAATATTCAGAATTTGAGCGGTGTTCAGGCGATCGAGTGCCTCTTGGCCCTGACTAGCCCAGGTAACCCAAGGCTCCGTTCCGCTGGCCGCTGACCATTGGGCTAACTGCTCCACAAAACCGCGCATCTGGCGCAGGGTCATGGTTTGGCGCAGGGATCCTTCATAAACCAAGAGCCACGATCGCACCACCAGGGGATTGGGGGCCGCTTCGGTGAGCTGAATCGGGGCGATCGCCCGGCTCTGTGCAGCTAAATCCGTTGGGGCCAGAGGCGGCGGGGGTTGCTCTGCGGCCTGTTGCAAAGCAGCTTTCAGCGCCACGTCCAGGCTGGAGGGATGGTCGGCCCCTGAGTTTGTCGGGGGGGTGGCTGGGATTGGGGGTTGGGC
>NZ_LIRO01000095.1:0-1279 GCF_002742025.1 Limnothrix sp. PR1529 | reverse complement strand
CATTTCAAGGCTGAATTGATTTGTTAGAAGTATTACCGCTGTGATCAATTGATACCAAATTAGACCATTTACTTGTATAAACAATGACCTTGAGGAAATAATTCAAAATAAATCTGAGAAAAATTTAAACTAAAATTTGGTTTGGAATCTATATCGATAAAAATCAAGCAATTGATTGATGATTTCGTGAATTTGAATGCATGAACATATGTCTTTAGCTAAAGTTTTGATTGCCAAAGTAGCAAATTTTGATCAAAGTCAACGTCCATTGAGGCCAAGGCTTGCTATCGATAGGGCTGTCATTAAGATGATGCACTTTCGTCGCAAGGACTCACTGATCCCAAGCTGCGATCGATCCTGAATGGACGTTGACTGGATCGCTGAACCGAACCGGAGCTGACGGACTGAGGATTAGCCCAAGGCGAACTTCAAACGTATCATCAGGCGGGGGATGTAGGTATAAAACCGATCATGGCGAAGCTGAATCGCATCAATGCTGCAACTGCCGCAATGGACTCCTGGCGGCGGAACGGCAATCCGCTGCACCACTTGGTCGGAAACGCCGGCCCAGGGCAAGTGACCCACGGGACTTTGCAGGGAGCGGTTTAATTCCGACTCGTTGCGCCAATCGCTGCTGATGAAGTCCTGTTCGGTGCGGGGGGCGGCGATTTTCCAACCAACGCGATCGCGGAAGTTGTTCACGGCCGCTTCCAGGTTGGTGGGATGGGCAATGGTGGCCGCTTGCCAGAGCCGCAACTGCACGCTGAGACCAAAGCGGCCGTTGCTGGCCGTGAGCCAGGCTTGGTCAATTTCGCGAATCAGGGCCGGGTCAGTTAAGGCGGGGCCGGCCGATGGCATGGTGGCAGATTCGGGGGCCAACAGGCGGCGCGTGAGGCGATCGGCCTCGACCCAGTTTTGGGCTTGCAGGTGGGTTTGGAGTTGGGCAATCAGTTGGCGGGCTGCTGCGTCGGTGGCTGGGGTTTCGGTTTGGCAAGTCCCAATGGTCGATCGGGCAAATTTGCCAGCTCCGAAGTAATGCACAATTTGGATTTGTTTGGGCTGGCCGGCCATGGGTCGCAAGCTGACGTAAAGCCCATGGGCCGAGGCGGGTGTGCCATAGAGCCGATCGCCATTATTGGGTTGCGCACGAAATTCACCATCAAAGGGCAAGCGGGAAAAGTCCGCATCGGGAGCCAATTGCCGATAATCCTGAACCACGGCGTTTCGGATCAGGGTTTGCAGATGCCCGTTGCGGGTTTGTGTCAACACCGTGAGGGTG
>NZ_LIRO01000101.1:0-24192 GCF_002742025.1 Limnothrix sp. PR1529 | reverse complement strand
CCGATCGCCCTGTGCGATCGCCCCAACTGCCCCCCGCCGCTTCTCCCCAATCCGTTTCGCCCCCTTCGCCAGCGGGGCCACCCCCGCCACCAGGGCCCGATGACTTGGTGGCCCGCAGTGCCCGTAGCTTGGCGCAATTGTTCAATGGCGAAATTGTGCAGGTAGACGATCTCGACATGTTTTGACCGGCGGTTGGGGCGATCGCTCAGTTGACCGGTGGGCGGATGGAGCCGATCGCGGCTAAGGCTGGGTCTGGTTGAACCGTTTGCTCAAACCGTTCGCTCAACGTTTTTTCAGCTTTTTCAGCCTCCCTTTGCGCCCTTGTGGGTGGCGTTGGAGAAAATTTTCAGAAAGTAGTTGCTTTTTCTAGGGCTTCCGGTTATATTTGAATTCGCGCCGCGGGGTAGAGCAGTCTGGTAGCTCGTCGGGCTCATAACCCGAAGGTCAGTGGTTCAAATCCGCTCCCCGCCACCAAATCATCTGAACATCAAGTCAGAGCGAACTGAAGAAGAGACCCCTCAAAAGTCTCGAAATCTGAAACCCTAAAGACCGCCCCGCTACGAACCCGTAGCGGGGCACTTTTGGTTTAGTGCGATCGCCAGATTTTGGTGCGATCGCCGTAGCAACGAATTGATCAACCCTTTGATCAGCCCTCAATTGGCAGCGGGCTACAGAACCCTTGGCCCTTCAGCAAAGGCTTGGGCCACTTGGCGATCGGTCGCATCCACCACAACTCCAATGATTGGCCCCACGGCTCCGCCCACACGAATCAACACATCCTTCACATCGGGACTGCCAAAACCCACAATCCGCGAATAGTCGAGGGAATTATCAAAAAATAGGTCTACCTGACGACTGATCGCGATGAAATCTCCACCGTTGAAGTCAAAATCCACAATCACATCGGCGTTCGCAATGGTTGTGGTGGCATCATCAACCGCCAGGACGAAGGTATCGCGCCCAGTGCCGCCGATTAGGGTGTCGATGCCCAAGTCGCCGGCCAGCAGATCATCACCCTCTTGGCCGTAGAGAATATCGTTGTCGCGACCGCCACGAAGGGTATCGCGTCCTGCGCCGCCTTCTAGTTGGTCGTTGCCCAGGTTGCCCGTGAGCAGGTCATCCCCATCGCGACCAATTACAAAATCAAAGCCCTGGCCCCCAAAGAGCACATCGCTGCCTTCGTTGCCAATCAGGGTGTCGTTGTCGCTGTTGCCATAGAGGGTGTCGTTGTCGCTGGAACCGTTGATGTAATCGTTGCCTGCGAGGGCCCGCACACCCAGGCGGCCCTGCTGGCCGGCTGCGAGGGAGATGGTTTCGCTGTTGTTGGTGAGATCGAGATAGTCAATATCCGTCCGAGCCATGGTGAAGAATCTGTCCTCTGTTCAGGAATGGGTGGTCTTTAGGAATGGGTTAGGAGCCGTCCAGCAATACCGAGATGACCCGGGCAAGTGGAGCTGAGCTGGGTGTTATCGCCGCTCGCGGCTGTTCATGAGGGCTTCCCGAACGCGCTGGATTGACCAGCCCCCCCGCAGCCGTTCGAGGTAGGTGCGCATTCCTCGGCTGTCGGCCCGGCGACCCAAAATTTCTTGATAGGCGCGATCGATGGCGGATTCGGCCTCGCGGCTGTTGGCTAATTCGTCCCGCACCCGTTGCAGCGACCAGTTGCGATCGCGCACCCGATCCACGTAGGTACGCAGTCCGTTGCGATCGGCGGGCCGGCCCAACACTTCGCGATAGAGCCGATCGATCCGATCTTCCAAGTCCTGTCGATCGCCTCGATAGTTGTTGCGATCGTTGTCGTAGTCGTCGCGATACCGTTCTTCGTTGCGATCGTAGTAGCGATAATCATCCCGATCGCGGTCTCGATTCCGGTTGCGATCGCTGTCCGATCGGCTGCCATCATCACAGCGCAACTGGCCCCCTTCCCAGCGGCAGGAACTTTGGGCCATGGCTGGCTCGATCGCGCCGCCCCCATGGGCCACTCCTAACCCTAACAATAATGCTGCCAATGCAGTACAGGTGCGGTTCACAGAACGGTTCATAGGAATCATCTCCTGATTGAATGGTTGAGCCTCCATTGTGTCTCCTGGGGAGATGTCACGATGGATGAACTGTTTTTTGATTGTTTGGCATCCCTCTGAATTAGCCACAAACCTCCAGGCTCAGTCTCTCGGCTCTGGGGGCGGAATTCAGGAATTGCAGGGATTTTTTTGGATTTTTTCCGGTGGCATTAACATCAGTGAAACAGCATGGAATGATTCATGAAATTTTCCAAACTATTCATGAAGCTCTCCAAGCAGTCACCCGAAAAAGCATTAGCAAAACGACTCATGTAACTATCAACAAAACCAGCCATAAACGATCAAGCCTGTGTTTAACGGTAAAGGGGACAGCAGCCGAATTTGGGTGGGTTTTAGCCGCTTGTTGCATTGTCTTGCCCTCGGAACTTTTTGGGCCGTGGGGCCGTCTCGCGCCCCTTCTGAATCTTCCGGTGGTCGTTGGCTCAGAATGGAGACCGAAGGGGGCTGAAAGGCTGATTCACTGGGCATTTGAGGGGCAGCATGACCACGGGAACGCTAGGTTGGGGTCAAAACCACCCCGTACAATGAAGCCATTCCTTAGCGCGACGGCTCCAATGGGAGCTGCTTCGGCCGTGTTGTCACAACCAAGTCGATCGAACTGGCTGCCTTGGGTCGATGTGGCAGCGATCGCAGCGTGGGGAGCGCTGATGTTGCACTACTGGCACGGTGGCCGCTTGGCCCTGCTGATCCATCCCGCCTATCACGGCTTGGTGGTGGTCACGGGGTTTTTGTTGCTGATGGCGGCGGCCAGTCTGGCGATTAATTTGGTGCAATCTGGGCGGTTGTTGCGGCGGCGATTGTCGTTGGCGGCGGATCCTGACTCAGAACAACACATCAGTTTGCTGCCCAAGGGGTGGGCAACGCTGTTATTGCTGTTGGCGGCGATCGGGGGGTTTTGGATTGCGCCGCAGCCCCTCACCAGCCACAAAGCTTTGCAACGGGGCATTGGCGACCCCACCACCGCGATCGCCCGTGCGCCCAAGGCCTTTCGCAGCAACAAGCGCCCGGAACAGCGATCGCTGATTGAGTGGGTGCGGACTTTGGAGGTTTATCCCGAACCGGAAGCCTACCGAAACCAACCGGTGAACATCAGCGGTTTTGTCACCAAGGTGGAGGGCTATCCGGCAGATGTGTTTTGGATTTCGCGGTTTACGATCACCTGCTGTGCGGCGGATGCTTACCCGATCGGGCTGCCCGTGCGCCGGCCGGCCAATATGCCGGACTATCCCCCTGATACTTGGCTAGAAATTCAGGGGCGAATGGCGGTGGATGAAATCAAGGGCGAGCGAGTGTTGAGCATCGCGCCACAAACGATGCGCCCGATTCCGGTTCCCAAAAATCCCTATGAGTTCTAGATGAGTTTTGGGCATGACCCTTGGGCGTGACTTTTGGGCATGACTTTTGGGCATGACTCTTGGGCGTGATTTTTAGGGGCGATCGGGCGGCAGCAAAGGCGCAATCCGGCGCAATCAGGCGCAATCCGGTGCAATCAACTGAGGAATTTCTGATTGGGTATGTGGCGATCCGTGCAACATCGATGGCAAAACAGCCCCAAGGGCAATCCCCAATGGCAACCCATTGACCGAGCCGCCTGGCTGGTGATCGCGGCTTTGGTGGTGGCGATCGCGGCTTTGTTGGTGCTGGGCGATCGATCGGCGGCGCGGGTGCGTGACTTCTCATGGGCCGATCGCACCATTGGGGCGGACGATCGCGCCTTTGTGTTGGCCTTCAATCGGCCGATGAATCGAGACAGTGTGGAGGCTAATTTAAAACTGGATCCTCCCCTGGAAGGGAAAGTTAGCTGGGCCGGCACTCGCATGGCCTTCACGCTCGATCGCCCAGCACCCTATGGCACTAGCTTTCAGCTTCAGTTGGGAGCCGGGGCCCGCGATACCCGCGA
This sequence comes from Limnothrix sp. PR1529, assembly GCF_002742025.1. Taxonomy (NCBI): domain Bacteria; kingdom Bacillati; phylum Cyanobacteriota; class Cyanophyceae; order Pseudanabaenales; family Pseudanabaenaceae; genus Limnothrix; species Limnothrix sp. PR1529. The sequence continues at coordinate 20,211 of NZ_LIRO01000101.1, read as the reverse complement.
AGACAGCAAACCGGCGGAGTCCTTCTCGGCGGCATTTCGATCGCGCGATCGGGTTTTTGCTTACATTGGCACCGAAGGCGAGGAAGCCGGCCGCCTGATCCTGTATGAACTGACCCAGCAGCGGAAAACCATCCTCACCCCGCCGAACCTGTTGGTGAACGACTTCAAGCCCTATCCCAACCGCGATCGGATCCTGTTTTCTGCCACCGAAACCAGCACCCTGGAAAAAACCGACAGCCCCAGCCTGCTCGAACAGCAGTTTTATACGGTCACCACAGGCTTGAGCGTCACCAACCAAGCGCCTGAACCGGCTGGCGAGGTGATGCCAGTCTTGGATAACCGGGATTATCAAAACTTGAAATTTGACTTGGCCCCCGACGGTTCGGCGGCCCTGGTGCAACGGGCGGAGCGCAAAAATGCCAGCAATGTCAGCCTGTGGCTGCTGCGCGATCGGCAAACGCCCCAAAAGCTGGAGAGCCAGGGCGGCGGCGAGTTTGTGATTACGCCCGACAGCCAATCGATCGCCATCACCCAGGGGCAGGGGGTGGCCATTTTGCCCCTGCCCAAAGCTGACATGGGCAACAACGATCGCTACCGGCGGGAAATTCAACCCCTGGACTTTTTACCCAAGTTTGGAACCGTGTTGGGATTTGCCAGCGACGGTTCAGCGGCGGCCCTGGTGAAATTCAACGGTGACTTTACCCGATCGCTCTTTGTGGTCACCCCCAGCGGCGAAACGGAACTGGCCCGAATTCAAGGATCAATTTTGCGCGCTGAATTCACCCCCGATAACCGTGTGCTCTACGCCTTGGTTACCCAACGGGTTGAGGACGAAAACTACCGCGAACAACCTTATATCGGAGCCTTTGACCTAAAAACCAAGGCCCTGTCGCCCCTGTTGCTGTTGCCGGAGCAGCTCGATATTGCCCTTGATCTATCGCCGGATGGTGCAGCCCTGTTGTTTGACCAAATCGACACCAAGGCAAAGGCCAAGGGCGATCGCGCTGATCAGTCCAATCAGTCTGATCAGTCCAAATCAGGCGAAGAAGAAACCACCCAGGACGATCGGGAGTCAGGACGGGGCAACCGTGCGGATCGATCGAGCGCCGACCCCGAAGCTGCCCGCCGACCCGAAGCCAGTGATGGCAATAAAATTGAGCACAGCCAACTTTGGTTGTTGCCCGTGGCCCAAAATCCCGATGGAACCTTTGCCAAATTGACCCCGCAGGCGTTACCACTGCCTGGGGCCCGTCCTCGCTGGCTCCCCTAACCGAAGTCCGTTGATTAACCCCCAGCAGAAAACGCAAAAAGCAAACAAACACAAAAAAGAATGAGCAAAAAAGATCTCGTCTTCCTCATCCTTTTGGGGTTTATTCCCGTCTCGATCGCGGCGGAATGGTTGCACTGGAGTCCGCTGGTGGTGTTCATCACCGCTTGCTTGGCGATCGTGCCCCTCGCCGCCTGGATGGGCCATGCCACCGAAGAACTCGCCGGGCTGGTCGGCCCCTCCCTGGGGGGATTGCTGAACGCCACCTTTGGCAACGCCACCGAATTGATTGTGGCCTTGGTTGCGCTCAAAGAGGGCTACGTTGGCGTTGTGAAAGCCAGCTTGACCGGTTCCATCATCGGCAACCTGTTGTTAGTCATGGGGCTGTCGATGTTTTTGGGTGGCTTGCGCTTTAAGGAGCAAACCTTCCAGCCCGTCATTGCCCGCATGAATGCCTCGTCCATGAACCTGGCCGTGATTGCCATGCTGCTGCCCACAGCGGTGAACTTCACCTCCGTGGGCATTGCCGAGAGCGTCTTGCAGAAGCTTTCGACGGCGGTGGCGGTGGTCTTGATTTTGGTCTATGTGATGACCCTGCTGTTTTCCATGAAAACCCACAGCTATCTCTACGATGTGGCCGTGGCAGAAGGGGACGTGCCCGATCCGGAAGCCAGCGACGAATCGACCGGCGAAGGGGAAGCGCACCGGCCAAACCTGCCCCTGTGGGTGGGGGTGTTGTTGGCGGCCACGATTTTTGTGGCGATCGAGTCGGAATTGTTGGTGCATTCCCTGGAAACGGCCACCGAACAGTTGGGACTGACGGAACTGTTCACCGGGGTGATTTTGTTGCCGATTATTGGCAACGCAGCAGAGCACGCCACCGCCGTCACCGTGGCCATGAAAAACAAAATGGACTTGTCCGTTTCGGTGGCCATGGGTTCCAGCTTGCAAATTGCCCTGTTTGTGGCTCCGGTGTTGGTGATTGCCGGTTGGTTTTTTGGGCAACCCATGGATTTGAACTTCCAACCCTTTGAGCTGGTGGCCGTGGCCGTTTCGGTGTTGATCGCCAACTCCATCAGCTCCGACGGGGAATCCAATTGGCTGGAGGGGTTGCTGTTGTTGGCAGCCTATTTGGTGCTGGGTTTGGCCTTCTTCTTCCACCCCACAATTGCCAGTTAGGAACTTGAGGGCATCGGTTTTTGGGGAACAATGAACCTGACGGACGCTTGGGAAGGGGAAACCATCACGATCGCCACGATGCATGGCAAGGAACAGGTGATTGCGCCGATTTTGGAGCAAGCCTGGGGCCTGCGCTCGATCGTGCCGTCGGAACTGGATACGGATCGGTTTGGCACCTTTACCCGAGAGGTCGATCGACCCGGCGATCAGCTTGCCACGGCCCGGGCTAAGGCCCGGGCGGCCTTGGCGCTAACCGATGGGTCGATCGCCCTGGCCAGTGAAGGTTCCTTTGGCCCTCATCCCAGCGTCCCCTTCGCGGCGGCTAACCGGGAATTGGTGCTGCTGATTGATCAATCCCTGGGGCTGGAGTTAGTCGGTGAGGCCATTTCCCTAAAAACCAACTATCGCCAAGGACGGGTTCGCAGTTGGGCGGAAGTGGAAAAATTTGCTGAAACCATTGGTTTTCCCGATCACGGGCTGGTGGTGGGTTGGGGCGAACCCCAAAACCTTCAGGGGGTGACGAAGGGCCTGCGCGATCGCTCGGCCCTGGCGGCGGCCGTCACCGAGGCCCTGACCCGATCGGCCGATGGCTCCCTGTGGGTGGAAACGGATATGCGAGCCATGCATAACCCCACGCGAATGCAGGTGATTGCCCAAGCCACGGAAAACCTGGTGGCCAAGGCGCGATCGACCTGTCCCGTTTGTCACTGGCCGGGGTTTTGGGTCACGCAGCGGCTGCCGGGGTTGCCCTGTGGTGAATGTGGGCTGCCCACGCCGCTCATTCGCCTGCATCGCTCCATTTGCGATCGCTGCGGCCACCAACAGGACGATCCCTTTCCCCAAGGCGAAACCACTGCGGATCCCACCTACTGCCCCTTCTGCAATCCTTAGGGCCTCAAAAACCAGGGCCTCAAAAACCGGCTCAAAGCTCGGAACCAAAATCAACAGCCAAATCAAAAGCTCCAGCAATCGATCGGGGACTGCAAAACCGGCCCTGGATGGGTTCGATCGCTCCTCATGGAGATTACATTTTTTTACATACTCTCATTTTCAGAGATTTTGGATTAACAGGCGATCGAGAACAGAATCATTGGCGATCAAGCGCGAATTAAGCGCGAACCGATTGAGATTTTGCAATTTCCAAAGAAGATCAAATTTATTGAATCTTCAATCTCTGAGAAAAGCTTACAAATACTTGCAAAAAACCGCCTTTGGAGTTGAGAAGAATTGCGGAATCCTACTTTTCTCAAATGACTAAGCTTAATTACTCATGCCCTAACCTATGCTGAAGCAGGTTGTGGTTTAAACCTCAGAAGAATGTTGTTCAACATTGTTGGCAATTTGATGGATTAATCTATTCAGTTGCCTTCTTTAAAATCTCCTTCCCTGCTAGTGCCAATCTGCTCTGGACTGCACAATCTTTTGATTCCAATTTCCAGAGCAGTTCTTCAGCAAAACTGAGCAGATTCCAAAAATTTGGCTTCAGCTTTGGCTTCGGCTTTGGCTTCCAACCAGGAGCCACCGAGCTTCTATAAATCCGGAATTGAAACTGAAAGAGTGATTGGTTTATGGCACTTCCCCTTCTGGATTACCCCCTGACTTCTCAAAACCAGCGAGTGGATGGTTTTGAAGTTGCCAATCAAGGTGGTTTGCGTCTCATCACCAATGAGATTGATGAGGTGATTCACGCGGCCTATCGGCAAATTTTTAATGAGCAACAGCTAACGGCCAGCAGCCGTCTTTTGGCGCTGGAATCTCAACTGCGCTGCGGTCAAATTTCGGTGCAAGACTTCATTCGCGGCCTGGCCACTTCCGAAGTGTTTCGCACGCGCAATTACGACACCAATAATAATTATCGCTTTGTGCAGATGTGTGTGCAGCGAATTTTGGGTCGCGAGGTTTATAACGATCGGGAAAAACTGTCTTGGTCGATCGTTTTGGCCACCGAAGGTTTGAATGGCTTCATTGACTCGTTGCTCAACAGCGAGGAATATCAAACCCACTTTGGACGGGACACGGTTCCCTATCAACGGCGGCGGATTTTGCCTCAGCGATCGAGCGGTGCAGTGACCTTTGCGCACACGGCTCGCTATGGCGAAGATTATCGCGATCGCTTGCCGAAACCCATGGATGTGCAGTTTGGTTTGTTCAATTGGGAAACCTTTATGCGCCAGGCCGATTGGCCCACGGCGATCGGTTTGTTGGCGGGCATGTCGCTCTTGATTGCGGCGTTGTTGCTGTTCTCTGTGACGATCGGAAGCAGCGCGGCCTAAGCCGTTTCTCTTTTTTGTTGTATGTAGATCAATCCTTCCCTTACAGATCAACTCGGCTCAATGCAGCCTAGGATTCTGTGAGCAAAGCCAGACGACCCAGATGCTGCTTCGGGAGTTTTCCGTGCTCTCCCGAGGCAGTTTTTTAGATTTTCAGATCGCAATTGCTGATCAAGACTGAATTAGAGGATGTCTACAAGGTATTTTTTAGCGTGGATCAAGCACAAATCGTCGCTGGGGCAAGGGTCTTAAGCTCCTTGTCTTTGTTGTTTGGTCAGACCCGTAAGGTAGCAATTTAGGCTTTTCAGACACCCTTGTATTGACAGGTATTGATAGCCCAATTGATGAGGTTTTAACTCCAATCTTCTTCATCGCGACGACGGCTATTGACCTGATAAATATTGCCTTGGGCGTGCAATTCGCGAGTTTTTTGATAGAGTGATTCCTCATCAAACCCCCAGCGGCTGAGGGCTTTGTCCAGGTCGGCTTGAATTTGTCTGGCTCCCGGAAAGTTGCGATAGCGAATTCGTAACCTGGCTAATTCACAAACATAAAAATCGGTGGGATCGCTGGTCAAAATGGCTTGCACCAAGTTGCGATCGACCATTTCTTGTGGGTGTTGTTGATCTTGCTGTTTCATGTTCAATTACGTTTTTACTTTTTTTATTTTTATTTTTATTTACTTTTAACTTGTCTTTCTCTCTGTTTTCTCTCTTATTTTGACCTTACTTCTGGTTGCTGTTTTTCGGCTTCATCGTTTCCCAAACGCCGGCCGTGGCGCTGGCTAAGCCTGATAGGCCCAGTGTGGCCACTGTCCCGATCGCCTGGGACAAGAACAGATGCACCAAAAAGCCAAACCCGAGAAAGGGAATGACACTGAAAATGGAGGCATAAAAAGCGTTTTGGGATTCGCGAACAGTCCGAGTTTTTTCAAATTCTTCCGTGGAAAAATAGAGTGATCGCTCGGCAAAGTCAAACCAGCGAATCAAGAGATCCATCAGCCGATCGCTCACGGCCGGCAACGCCAAATAGAGAGCGAGTGACCACAGGCCTGAACTTGCCAAAAGGGCTGCATCCACATGCAGAGACAATGGCAGCAGATCAGTAAACATAGGGCTTGGGGTCACTCATGGTGCTCGGTATTATACCCGATTTGTAGCGTAATATACATTTCCTCATTGTTCACCATCGGCTAGCATCGGGTTGTGTTGCGGCGAAACGGCCCAACGGCTGTTACTTGGCTCGCGATGAGAACAGGGCAAAAGGCATTAGGAACTGTAGAAACTGATGGATTCTCTTGCGCGACTTTCTCGATGGTTAATTCCGGCGGCGGTGGCTGGCCTCAGTTGGGGCACGGTTCAGGTTCATCCTATGCAGGCTGATTCCGGGATTCAAGGGTTTGTGTTACCCAGCGGTAACATTATCTGTGGCTCTTGGATGGATGGCGGCCAGGGCTATTTGCGCTGCCATGTGCAGTCGGGGTTGCGGCCACTGCCCCCGCAGCCCGCCGATTGTAATTTGGATTGGGGTCATGAAATCTTGCTGAATGCCAACGGCCAGACCGAGGTGCTTTGTGCGGGAGACACGATCGCGGGCCCATATCCTCGATTGAATTACAACCAGGTTTGGGAGCGAAATGGATTTCGTTGCGAAGCCAAAACCACCGGTTTAACCTGCCGTGCTCGGAATGGTCGGGGCATGTTCTTGAGTCGAGAACGCTGGCGAAAAATCTAGGGGACATTCCTTTGGGTTCTGAGCCGATCGATGGCGGCCAAGTAATCGGGCAGCGGTTCTTGGCCGGTTTGGCAAGCGAGCCGATCGACTGCAATTAAATCACTGCCAAAAAAGACCCGATCGAGCGGTAGGGTTTGCCCTCGATCGGGTCGATAGTCGGGGCTGAAATATTTGACCGTGCCATCCACCACCGCCCCGTTAAACAGATGGCCAATGCAGAAATAAACATCCTGCAAAACCTGCGGCACAGAGGGGCGATGGAGCTGGCCACGGGAGTAGGGGCTGCGTGCTTTGTAGCGATCGCGCGGAAAGAGACCGTAGAGATTTTTAAGAGAGGCGGAAATGAGGGGAGCCTCTTTCAAATGGGTGCGTTTGAGGGCCCCGATCGAGATTCGACAGTCCACCTCCCGCAACAGGGCCGGGGCCCACATGGAACGAAAGCGCACGGGTAAGGGCGATTGATTCTCGTATTCCGCCAAGGGCAGGCTGTCCGCATCAACCAGGGCCATGCCCTGATCCAATAACCGATGCAGACCGCGCCGCTGGGCAATTTCCGCGAGGGAAACCGGCGAGCATACACCTTCCACAATCAAGATTTCCGCTTGGGGAGCAACCGATCGCAAGGTTTGCAAAACAGTGGCCAAGACTCGATCGCCCACGGTGACCGGTGGCCCCACGGGATAGCCCAAATTGGGTTTCACTAAAATTCGCTGTGCCCCGATCGCCTCGGCAGGGGGTTGATAGCTCCAAGCCTCGCTGGCCACAACGGCCGTGGGCGGGATGGCGGGGGAAAGGGTGGCAGTCATGGAGAAAGGGGGACGAAGCGATATGGAATCGTTGGGCTAGGTGGCTTGCCGGCCCAGATAATCCGCAAGAATCATAAACTCGCAATTAACCAGCAAAGGGAGATCGACCCTAGGGAGCTGGTGGTGGGTTGGGTGCGTCGGTGGGTTCCGGATCGGGCGGGTCAAGGCGGGAGCGATCGAAGGCCCGATCGAACGTGGCTTTCATGGCGGCCTGGATGCGATCAGGATCCGGTTTGCGGCCGCCCATCAAGTCTCCGAAATAGACACAGGCTCCCTCTCCCAGGGCCAGGGTATAGGCCGCCGCCCAGGAAGCGGCGATCGCACTGCCAAAGCCGGGGACAAATTTCACCAACTCCCGCCCGATCGCCTGGGCCAGAAATCCGCCCGCGATCGTGCTGATGATGCCGCCCACTTGCGATCGAGTGAGTTTTTGGCCATAGAGCTGTCCCAACAAGCCAACCATGGAAACTTGCAGCGCCGTCAGCACCGGCATAGATGCGAAGGGCAAAGGCACGGCCTCAACTGCCGCCGCGGCCGCCGCAAAGGCCAACACATAGCGCCGCCCCACATCCCGATAGAGGTTGCTGATTTGGCGGCCCGGCTCCCCGTCCAAAACCGAATCCAACAATTGATGGATGGTGCGGGCTTCGGCTTCCGGCAGCAAATCCGCCAGGGCATCGCGCAAGGCTTCCAGACCGTAAAAAGTGGGGTGATAGTCATCCTCCTCGCGGGTGAAATCCAACAGCACAGCGCGATCGAACAGGCCCACAAAGGCTTCCTGCAATGCCGCAAAGGGCCGGGCCACCGCCTCCAAGCCCAGAGGATCCGCCGGGTGATCTTCAACCGTTGCCGGATAAACCTCATGCAAACAGGTGACCGCCAGCAAGCAAGGCACGGCGGGATAGCGTTGGCGCAGGGTGGCGACCACTTGCCGCAGGGTTTCGGTGGCAAAGTCGTTGATCTTCACCGTGAGGATCAAAATTCTGGCCCGATCGGGATCGTCGTCAAAATCCGTCAGCAGGGCTTGGGCGATCGCCTGGCTGTCCCGTTCCGCATCCCCTAAACCCACCGTGTCCGTAAAAATCAGCAGCGGCAACTCATCGGAGGGATAGGCATAGCGTGCCGTGTGTTGCGTGTGGGGCCGAAAGCCTTGGCCCACAATTTCCGCCGAAACTCCCGTTAGCCCTCGGACGATCGAACTTTTGCCCGCCTGGGGTTTTCCCAACAAGGTCACTTCTGTGGTGGGCAGTTGGGCCCGCACTTCCGCCAACACCGCTGCCACCCGATCGTCACTGACGCTAAACCATTGGGTCAGGGATTGCACCCCCTGGGCCAGGGTTTCGCCGGGCTTGAGATGACCTAGGGCGGCAGATAGATCCGACAAATTCTTTGGTAGATTCGGCAAATTTTTTGGCAAATTTGGCAAGTTCGGCAGATTAGGTAAATTCGGCAAATTCGGCAAATTAACCGACCAATTACGAGGCAAATTGGGTAATTCCGTCGGCAAGTTGGGCAGGTTGGGCAAACTGGGTAAATTCGGCAGATTCAAGCCCGTCAGCCGATCCTTTGCCGATTGCCAAGCATTGGTCCACAACCCCGGGCGCTGCGGCTCGCGGGGCGACTCCCCGATCGACGCTGAAGACGGCTCCGCATCCTGGCCCGTTGCGCCTTCTGGAATCATGTCCGGCGGCATGACTTCCGGCGGCTCGATCGCCCCCGACGAGGGCCCATCAGCCGGGCGATCGGCCCCTGAGGCTTTTATTTCTGTTGGTTCAGGAGCGGGGGAATCAAAATCCGGCATATCAGCAATAGTTAGCGGTGGTTGCTGTCTGAAACGGGTCTTGAACAGGTCTTGGACGAGGATCGAGTGAAATTTGAATTTCCTTAAAGTTTGACTGGGAATTTTCGCTTGAAATTTAATAAATTCACTCAAATCTCAACAATCCAAAGCATAACTTTAAACCAAGGATTCAATCTCTCAAAATCGCGGCTGCAATCGGTTAGAACAGGTCTAGCGCCTGAAGATTGTCTGCAATCCCTACACCGCTCCTATCATTCAATGGCATTGGTTACGGGTGATGACGGGTGAGCATTCAGCCCTGGTCTGGGACAGCGATCGCCTGCCAAACTAGAGAACTGGGATTTTGTAGCGAATCGATCGGTTCCTGATAAAAGGTGCTGGCTACGATGGCGGATCCCAGTTGTGTTTTAGGAGTGGCGATCGGATGGTACAGAGTCCTTGGAGAACTGAGCAAGTTCCTCGCCCCAACCGTCAACAGCCGGAACTGTGGCAATTGGCCAATGGTTTGCGGGTGGTTTATCACTATGTGCCCGTTAGCCCGGTGGTGACCATGGATGTGTGGGTGAAGGCGGGGGCTGTGGCTGAACCGATCGCCTGGGATGGGATGGCGCACTTCCTAGAACACATGATTTTTAAGGGCACTGACCGGTTGGGCCCCGGGGAATTTGACCGGGCGATCGAGAGTCGCGGCGGAGCCACCAACGCCGCCACCAGTCACGATTATGCCCATTATTTTGTAACCACGGCGGTGGAACATGCGGAAGCCACCCTGCCCCACTTGGCGGAGTTGTTGCTGAATGCGACGATTCCCGACCAGGAATTTGAGCTGGAGCGATCGGTGGTGCTCGAAGAAATCCGCCAGGCCTATGACAGCCCCGATTGGGTGGGATTTCAGATGCTGCTGTCGCGGGTCTATCCCGACCATGCCTATGGGCGATCGGTTTTGGGCAGTGAAGAATCCTTGATGAAGCGATCGCCCGCTGAGATGCGGCGGTTCCATGCCTGTCACTACCAACCGGAAAATCTGGTGGTGGCCCTGGTGGGAGGGTTGCCGCCCGATCGCGCCCGTCACTTGATGGAATCGGCCTTTGCGGCCTTTGGTCAGCCCCAAGCCTGTCCTCCCCAGCCGATCGGGCAAACTCCGCCGATTGCCACCGTCCATCGCCAAGAGCTACACCGGCCCTATCTTGAACAAGCTCGGGTGATGATGGCCTGGACGGGGCCCAGCTTGCAAGACATTGGCGATACCTATGCTTTGGAAGTGCTGGCCACCGTTCTCGGCATTGGGCGCACCTCGCGCTTGGTCAGCGATTTGCGCGAAGACCGGCAATGGGTTTTGGCGATCGACTGCGAAGCCAGTGCCCAACGGGATGCCAGCTTACTCACGATCGGCGCTTGGTTGGATGTGCGGGATGTGAGCGTGGTGGAAGCCTGCATTTGTGATCATCTGGCCCTGCTGCGCGATCACCCCATTAACCCGATCGAGCTGAAGCGGGCCCAGCGTCTTCTATGCAGCGACTATATTTTCGCCACGGAAACCCCCAACCAACTCGCCAGCCTCTATGGCTACTACGGCCTGTTGGATCAACTGCCCGAAGCAACGGTTTATCCCGATCGGATCCAGGCCGTGGGCCCCGAAGACGTGCAACGGGTGGCACAAAAATATCTTTCCCCCGATCGCTATGCCATGGTTACCTTGGTTCCGTCCTAGAGTGGGATCGATCGACCAAGACAAGGGGTCTCAGTTCCTTGCGCTCATCATGATGAATGCTTGGCAAGTCCGAAAATCAATCGGCTTGCACAGCAACCAACTCCTAACCGTCGATTAACCCGTTGATTAACCCGTTGATTAACCCTTGGTTTTCATGGCCAACTCGCGCCGCCAGAAAAAGGCCGCCGCTCCCCACAGCCCCACCATCTTGAACGTTTCCGAAGCCAGCGTCGCCCAAATGGCCCCCGCCCAGGAATAGGACGGAATCAAGATTAGGTTCAGCACCACATTCAAAATGGCAGCGGTGACTTGAATTAAGCTCCGTTGCCCCTGGTGGCCCGAAGAGGTGAGGCAATCGGCCGCCAAATACTGCATTCCCAAGATCAAATGCACGGGGGCGAACCAACGCAACACCCCGATCGCCTCGCGATATTCCGACCCCAAAATCCACTCCACCACCGGGGCAAAGAAAAACATCCCCAATCCCCCCAGCACCCCGTAGCCCGCGATCAGCGGAAACAGGCGCTTGGCAAACTGAATACTGCCGTCAATGCCATTAGTACCTGCCTGGAAAAAGCGAGCATAATTCGCCGCTCCAATGGCCAAGATCGGCTGGTAGCCCACATCCACAAACCGATAGCCCGCCCCATAGATCCCGGCAGCCTCTTCATTCACCAAGCTAGAGAGCAGGGTTTTATCCGCATTGGCATTAATCGTTTCAGCGGAACCGGCAATCGAAAAGTAAAACCCTTGACCCAGTTCCCACTCGCAATTGGGCTTGGGCCACAGGGGCCAGCCCGCCTGCCGACTGGCCAACACAAAGGCCACAAGGGCCGGCAACACTGACGCAATGCAGTAAAAAATCGACCAGGTTTCTGCCGATCGCCAGTCGGGAACCAGCCACAGGGCCCCCACTGCCAAAAACTTCACGGCACTGAAAAGCACCTTGAGCTGGGCTGGGCGAGCCGCCACCCCCACCGATAAAAACGCCGAACTGCTAAATTCCAGCAGACAAACGCCCCAATAGTCCCCCAGGGCCATCCACAGCACCAACCAGGGGGAAACTTGGCTGCCCCAAATTCGACTCGCCAGCAACATCACCAACCCAATGCCCAGCAGGGAAGACCAGCCCCAAACGAATAGGGACTTCCCCCACTCGGTGCGGAAACTGCTGCGATCGCGCGAAACCGTCCGCATCAACAAGTGGGCATAACCAACCCCAATGAAAGGCGAAAGCATGGCCACCAAGGACAACACCCCGATCAGTTCGCCATACTCTTTGGATCCTAAAAACCGCGCCACAAAAATGAAGTACAGCGCCTGGATCGCCACGCTAATCACCCTGGCGGCAATCATCCAGAGATTGTCTTGCACCGAGGATTTCCCCAGAGTGGTGCGCAGACGTTGCAGGACTCCTTGAAGGTTGGGCATAGGAGCTAGTGAGTGAAGAGTGGAAAGGAGTGGAAAATTGCACCCAAACTAACACCGTCGCTACACAAAACCTCTGGAAAAGATTACGGACTGGTAATACTGGCCAGCAAACGAACGTAGGCCGCTTGATAGTAAATGGCTGGTTCCGTGAGTTCCCAACTATTCACCGGCCAGCCGGTGGGTGAGTCGAGATAGCGCTTTTGGATGGGCTGTTGTTTGACGGATTCTTGGTTGCCGGTGTAGTCGCGGTTGGGCCCGCCCACCAAATATCCGGGAGCCGGGCCCGGTTTTCCGGGGACAACGCGCTCATACTCACCACGCCCCAACCATTCGTGATACATGCTGGTGACCGATCGCTCGGCTCCCAGACTGCCCATGTTGGTTAGGTAAACAAACCCCAAGGGATTCACGCCATGGAGGTAGTGCAGGTGGGCCATAGCCCGGGCTTGTAGGCTGGTGTTGCGATCGGGCACTGCGCCATAGCGAATTGCGTCCCGGTTGCTGTTGCCATAGTTGGCCTGAACTTGGTTGCTGCCCCAGTGATATTGCTCATCGGGCAGTGACACCCGATAGGGATCCAGATCCATACGCAAGCCGTAGGCCTGGGTTTGGGTGCGCACCATGTCCACGAATCGATCGCGGATTTGCTTGACCAAGGCGGCATCTGCGTTGGTCAAGCGGGTATAGAGCAGCAGCGCATCGCCTTCGTGGGCCCGATACCGACCCCAAACGTTGTCGTTCCAAGGCTGGGAAGCGGTGAGATATTTTGCAAGTTGGGTGCTGTAGTCGGGGTTGCCGGTGAGGGCAAACAGGTGAACAGCGGCGGCGGCAGCATTGCCCTGTTGCTCGGTCACGGGGCGATCGGCATCCCCGGCTTTAATTTCTTGGGTGTCGCAATCGGTCTTGAGGGGACTTTGCTGGAACCAGTTCCAAGCCCGAATGGCCCGCTGTTCCAAATCTCGGGACTCCCCTTGCAGGGCGGGAAACTGCCGATAGACTCGGGCCGCATGGGCAAAGGCGGCCGCCGTGGCGATCGTGGAGGAAGAGCATTTGGGCCCGTAATATCGGGGGCGACGATCTTGGCTGGGGCGATCGGCCGCATTGTGATCTAGCACGCCCACCTTGATCAACACGCCGCCATCGTCTTCCTGCATTCGCTTCAGCCAATCCACCTCCCACTTAATCTCATCGATGAGGTCGGGGATGCCGTTGCCCGATTCGGGAATGTTGAACCGATCGGTGAAGGCTCGGGGGTTTTCTTCGTAGGCCGTCAGCAGTTGATTCACCACGGGGCCCGCAAAGGTGCTGTATTTGTTCGTATCACCTGCATCAAACCATCCCCCTCGCAAATCGCGGGCCGTGGCGGGATCATCCTTGGCACTGACCGATCGAGCTTGAGAATCCTGATTGGGGCCCAAAAAAGCCGCCCCATCTTGCCACTTCCCAGCCACAGAACCCGTTTTGTTGAAACCGGCCCGCTGGTAATAAAACACACGTGTGGCGGTTACCAGGTTTTTTTGGTAAACATTGGCCTGAATTTGAAAGGGAAATGATTGCTCGCCCCGTTCCTGATCGACCACCACATAGGTTCCCGATTGTTTCACGGTCGAAAAATCAAAATGCCAGGCCCGATCGCCCGATTGACCGTGGATTTGGCCCCCATTCCAAGGGGTAAGAGCACCCGAAAAAACCACCGCATTAGTCGAGGTATTTCGAACTTCATAAACCGATCCCGGCGTGAAGGCTCGGTTGGCATTTTCACCCCGCTGCGGAGAAGCAATCACCGCCACTTTGGGATCCTGAGGTCGATAGCCAAACTGATCCACCAAAATTCGGGGAATGGGTTCACTACCCCCCCCCGTTCCCCCGTTGAATGGCAGTGATGCCCAAGCCTGCATGGTGTATTGGAACAGCGATTGATTCGCCAAGGATTGAGACCCGAAATCCATGATCCCTAGCCCCGCTAGCAACGCTCCACTCAGCCAAACCCACTTCCAACGTTGCATCACAAACCTTTCTCCTTGGGACAGGTGCTATTAGCCAAATTTCATTGCTAGGCAGGACGACTGAGATCAGAACTTTAGGTAGTTATCTCAGATCATAATTTCAAGTCATAGTTTCAAGAAAAATCAGATCAACTATTCGAGAAAATGACTAGAATGATTCAAGATCGACCAATAATTAAAAATATTCGAATTAAATAATTCTGAAAAAGAATAATTTATTATGTCCTCAGTGTGTATCAAATTAAACAACAAAAAACAGTAATTGAATTGATTGTAAGGCTGATCATGGTTGAACCCATGAATGGTTACTCTCAATTGATCAAATGGGTTGAGGCTGTGGTGCTTGTCAATTCCCAAATTTTGAATTCTTTTGGATTTTAAGTTGGGTTGAGCGCGATGCCACCTGAATTAGCCTAGCCTTTCTATCATACTAATGGAAAAAGCGTCTGGGCCCTGAAGGGAGATAGTCTTTAGATTAATCTTTTTTTGAAAGCAGTCGTTAACCGAATCTTCACAAATTAGGTTTCCAGATTGGCATTATTTTTTGGCGGCACAAACTTGCTGGAAATCTAGCAACTATGCCAACGGGTTGCGATCGGGAAGGAAAAAGAACCGCCAAAAATCAGCCCTAATCCCGCCCGATCGCCCCCTGATCCTCGGCAGCTTTAGGCTTTTAGGAATTCTCGTAGCGCCACCAGTTTTTCCCAGGCGGCCCCGCTTGCCAGAATTTCCTTGGCCCGAGCCACACCAACAGCACAGGCTTCCGGCGACCCGATCGGCTCAGCGATCGCCCCGGCAACTTGGAGGGCCAGGGATGCATTCAGGGCCACGGCATCCCGCTGGGCGATCGAGCCTTGACCTTGAAGCACTTGGCGCAAAATTTCAGCATTTTCGCTGGGATCACCACCCACCAAGGCAGCCGTGGGCGCGGCCGCACAGCCGGCCGCCACCGGATCCAACTCAAAGCGGGCGATCGCCCCATCGGCCAACACAGCCAGATCGGTCACATCCGCCAACCCCCCTTCATCCAAACCTTCGCGCCCATGGAGGACGATCGCCCGCTGAGTGCCCAGCCGATTCAGGGCCCCGGCCATCACCTCAATCAAATCGCTTTTGAAAGTACCGATCACCTGACCCGTGGGCCGCAGGGGATTCACCAGGGGCCCCAACAGGTTAAACACGGTGCGCACCTTCAGGGCTTGGCGAATGGGCGCGACGGCCTTCATGGCCGGATGCCAACCGGGCGCAAACAGAAACGTGATCCCCACCTGATGTGCCGCCGCTTGGATTTGGGCAGGATCTGCGCCGAGGCGAATTCCCAGCGCCTCAAGCACATCGGCGGATCCCGACTTGCTGGAAGCGGCCCGGTTCCCATGCTTCACCACCGTGACCCCAGCGGCGGCGGCCACAAAGGCGACGGCCGTGGAAATGTTGAAGGTGGAAGCCCCGTCGCCACCCGTGCCGCAAGTGTCGATCGAGGGGCTGGGCAGCGGATCACCCGTCACGCTCACCGATTGGCTCAGCAAAACCTGGGCCATCCCAGCCAGCTCATCAGCCGTTACCCCCTTGGCCTGGAGAGCAGCCAAAATTGCGCCCGACAGGGCCGGAGCCAGCCCATCATCCAACCAAGCTTGCATCAGTTGGGCGGCCTGAGCTTGGGACAGGGAGGCTCGATCGAGCAGTTGCTTCAACAGGGTGGGCCCATCAAAGGTCGTGGCGGCGGCAGTCATAACCGAAGCTCCAGGGGCGATCGCGCGAGAAAGTCCAGTGCTAGAATACTATCCGCGCTCAAAATTCCGGGCCCCCAAGCCGAGAATCAGCCCACCAATCCCCCTTGCTTGAGGGCTGGCTAGAGGTTGATTCAGTGGCTCAAAGGCAAGCAATTGGGGTAAAGTAACAACCGCGCGGGTGTAGTTCAGTGGTAGAACGTCAGCTTCCCAAGCTGAATGTCGTGGGTTCGAGTCCCATCACCCGCTTAGTTTCTGCGACACTGCGATTTCAGGTAACCAACAAATCGCTTAGACAAATCGCTCAGATTGCTTGACCGAGTTCCCTGATCACTGCAATGGCATCATTGTGATTAATTAGCCCTGGTTAGGTGCTGCCTCAGTCTTCAGCAAAAATCCGATAACGCTTGGTCAGCAAAACTGTTTTGGGCAACACATGGTGAAGTGGGATGACGATATCTATAACACCCCAGCGTATTCGGTGACGGATGCTGCGCGATATTTGCGTATCCCAGTTGTGACTCTGCGCTCTTGGCTTAAGGGGCGTTCCTATGCCACCCAGATTGGTCAGCAAGCGTTTGAGCCACTGATTCAGCGGCCCGATTTAGCGCTGCCCCAGCTCTCGTTCACAAACCTGGTAGAGGCTCATGTTTTGCGAATTATTCGTGAAACCCATCAGGTCAAGCTTGATAAAGTTCGCAATGCCCTAGATTACATGAGCCAGCAGTTTGACACGGCTCACCCATTGGTGATGAGACGGTTTCAAACCGATGGGGTTGATTTGTTTGTGGATCAAGTGGATCGGCTGGTTAATGTTTCCCGATCGGGCCAGCTTGCCATGCGTGAAACCTTGAAACACCTGCTGACCCGCATTGAGTGGAATGCAGAGGGAATCGCCAACCGATTTTTTCCCATCATTGAGTGGGTTCCTGAGCCAGGCACTGACAAGATTATTTTCCTCGACCCATCCATTCGGTTTGGTAAGCCGGTCATTGCAGGTCAGGGAGTGCCTACCGCTGCCATTGTTAGCCTGATTGATGCGGGTGACTCGATCGACGATGTAGCAGATGAGTTTGATTGCTCTCCTGCACAAGTTAAGGCTGCCATTCAGTTTGAAGCTCAAAACCGTGCCGCGTGACTCCAGCCGATCGCCCTATTTTCTTCATTGATTGGTGCCTCGGAAAGTCGGTGGCCAAGGCCCTCAGGGAGGTGGGTGCTCAAGTTGAGCATCATGGCAATTTTTTTGCCCAAAATACCCCTGACCCAGAGTGGTTGACGGTGGTGGGCGATCGGGGTTGGGTCGTGCTGACCAAAGATGAGGCGATTGGAACCAATAAGCTGGAATTGGGGGCGATCGCCCGTGCTGAAGCAAGGGTTTTCATCTTAGTGTCAGGCAACTTGAACCGTCAGCAAATGGCTGCCTTATTTGTTGAGGTGTTACCCAAATTAGAACGGTTCAGCCAGGGCAACCAAGCGCCCTTTATTGCCAAAATCTACAGAGATGGCAGAGTTGAACGCTGGAAAAATCGTACCCAGTTGCTCAAACTATTGAAGGGGAGAGAATTGCTGGATCTTTGAGAAAATTCTTTGAACATGGAGGCTCAGTCGGCCCAATGAGCGAGAATGGCGGCCACTAGTTCGCAGAAACCTTCTCCCTCAGCGCTGGGAGTGATGTGCGCCGGTTGATGGAGCAGCTCGCTGAGGTAGGGATGCACGTTGGCCACGCCGACGGAGCGGGGAAAAAGGGTCGGGTCAAACAGGCTTTCATCATTGGGGCTGTCCCCGATCGTCAGGATTTGATCGAGGGAACAACCGGGCCACAACAGTTCGATCGCCCGTTGGAGTCCCGCAGCCTTGTTTTGTTCTGGGAGCTTGATGTGGGCTTGCACGGCACTGTAGGTAAATCCCCAGCCCAAGGCCGCCAACGATTCCCCCATGGCCGATAGGGTTTGGCGATCGATGCCCGGCAAATCTGCTAGATCAAAAGTCCAATCGGTGATTCGGAAGCGGTTATCGGGGGCCGGGTGCAGGTGGGGAAAATGATGATGAAATTCTGTTTGGAGGATGCCAAAGACATCGGCCAAGGCATCGCGATGGGTGATCGGGTCGGTTACGTCCACTAGCCATTGTCCCTCGGGGCGATCGCGCCGATAGAGCAGCCCGCCGTTTTCCGCGATCGCCCCTGCGATCGGCAGGTATTCCACCAAGGCGCTAACCCAACCGGCCGATCGCCCGGTGACGATCAGAACGGGAATTCCGGCCTGTTGCAAGCGCTCCAAGGCTAAAAACAGGTGACTGGAAAATCGACCCGATCGGGTCAAGGTGCCGTCCATATCGGTGGCGATCGCCCGAAGGCCGGGAGCAAGGGCAGCGGCCATCGCCGCCAGCGAGGACTGAGGAGACAAGGGCATAGCGATCGACCCGTTTGCAAATATCGCAATGTACAGTGGGGAATGTTTTGGCCGCAAGTGGCGCGATCGCCCCATGGTCTGAATTGTCTGAACAAATTCTGATTCGGCCTTCAACGCTCCTTCAGGCCGTCTAAACCCTGCAAACGTATTTAAACGTATTTAACGGATTGGCTGGACTCATGGCTACCACCGCACTTGATCGGGACGCGCATCTGTTTCACCTGGCTGCCCAGCGAGCGGGAATTCATATGCCCATTTTGCCCGCGCTCCAGGAAGCCCATGATCAGCCAACCCCAGAAGGGGAAAGGGGGTTGGGCTTAACCAGTGCGGATCAAGAACAGGTGGACAGCCTGCCGGATCAGGTGATGGAAGCGGCCCTGTTGGTGCGACGGTTAACGGATTCTTTGATCCAATCCGGTTGGAAGGCCGATCGAATCTGGCAGGTGAACGCTGGACAATATAGCCCTGAAGTGTTGGCTGTGTTGGCTCGGGGGTTTGAAGACAAAACCATTGGCGGGCCAATTCTGGCTGGTTGCTCGCTTGATCGGCTGACGGCCGCCTATCGCCAATTTTGCACCTTGGAGCGATCGACCCAGATTGCTCCCGCCAACACCGCCCTCACCGGCAGCACCTTCACCATCGATCGGGCCCTGCTCGACACGATCGAGCGCCTGCCCCAGTTCTATCAAGGCTACGTGCATCAACGGGAAGCCCTGATTGAAGCGACCCGCATTTGGCGCGGCCTGGCCACCCGGGAGGACACCTTGGTTTCCTTAGGGTTGCCCGCCTTGAACTACACCGATGCGGCCCTGGACACAGCCTTGGTCACCTTCATCCAGCGTTTGTCGCCCAACTATTCCGGCTTTCCTCACCAGCGAGAGGCCCTGTTGCGGTTGGTGCAAATTTGGCGGCAACTGGATTCGCGCCAATCGGCGATCGCCTCACTCAGCGACAGCAACTTAAGCCTGTTGCCCCGTAATTACGATCCGGCCCTGCTGGCCTTTGTGCTGCGGGTTCCGGAGTTCTATGCGGGCAGCGGCACTCAGCGCAATGCGGCCACCGAAACCGTCCGCATGTGGCGAGATTTGGACAATCGTAACGCGGCCCTCACCAGCTTGGGGGTGAATCCGATTGTGTTTGCGAATCCGGCGGCCCCCGAAGCCAGCACCGCCGCCGCCCAGCTCGATCGGGAATTGCTCTCTTTTCTGCGGCGGTTGCCAGCCGCCTACCGAGCAACCCCAAATCAACAGGGTGCTTTGACTCGGTTGGTGCAACTGTGGCGCGGTTTGGAAACCCAGCAGGCCGCGATCGGCTCCCTGGAAACGGATCTGCGCACCATGCAATGGCAGGTGATGATCCTAAAACAGAACACCGTCCTCAAAAGTCAACCGGTTCAGGCTAGCGCCCTGCCGCGAAACGAGGTGGCCGCCATGCCCGCCGGGGAACTGTCGCTGATTGACTCGATCGAGCAAGGAACTCACTATCGAATCCTGACCGTGGAGCCAATCCGCGATCGACGGGAATGGTTTGTTTACCGGGGCCATGCGGACTTTTTGGAACCGGCCACCATGTTGGTGAAAACCAGTACCTTCCTCAAGACCCGCCCCTTGCAGTCCAGCAGCTTGGGCAATGCGGAAAAGGTGGCTCTTTCCCCCGGAGAATTCCAAATTCGCAGCTATGAGGACGTGGGCGATCACCTGCGAATTCGGCTGGTGAAACCCATTAATAACCGGCTGGAATGGTTCATTTTTGAGGGCCACATCACCCTGCTGAATGTGGATGACTATCCCTCACCTCGGGATCCTCAGCCTGCGCCCGCGCCTGCTCCCGTACCTGTGCCTGCCCCCGCGCCCGCACCTGTCCCCCGG